>CACZSO010000271.1 GCA_902783795.1 uncultured Eubacteriales bacterium | reverse complement strand
CGGCTGAATATGATGGGATATTTTGCCCATCCGGAGCTCAGCGCGGAAAGTCCTCACCATGTTTCGGGAAATTATGCTCATTTTGACCAGCTGATGGCCCTTAAATGGGTACACGAAAACATTGGCGCCTTCGGCGGTGATCCGGACAATATTTGTGTGGGCGGCTGCTCTGCGGGTTCGGGAAGCACCGAAGTGCTGTGTGCCTCGCCCTTAGCCAGAGGTTTATTCGCCCGGGCAATCATGGAAAGCGGTGTCGGTACGGATTTCTTAAGCCAGCCGGAAGAGGGCGGTTCCGACACCCTGGAAGTCACCGAAGCCAAGGGTCTGGAAGTCATGAAGCGCCTGGGTGCAAAGTCGATCGAAGAAATGAGGGCCATGTCTTATGAGGAAGTGACGGATCTGCCCGAACTTTCCTTCCGCCGGACTTATCACTACGGTACGACTCTGGGCTTCTTAAGAGACGGTTATCTCCTGCCGGAACGGGCTATCGTCGCGACGGAAAAGCAGATGATGGCCGACATCCCGTATCTGGTGGGCAATACCCATGACGAAGGCGCCGGTTTTGCTCTGTTTTTCGAAGTTGAAAAGTATAAAGAATCCTTAAAAGAAATGTTCAAAGAAGATTATGATCTGCTGCCCCTGCCCTCCACGAAGGAAGAAGGACTGCAGATGATGCATGATATGCATACCGGTTTCGCTTCGGCGAAAGCTTTTGCTGAATTGCAGGCCATGCATGGGAAGCCGCCGGTCTATGTCTTTGACTTCCGCCATCCGGCTCCCGGCTTCGACGGTGCCTTCCACGGACTGGAAGGTCAATATATCTTCGGCCGCGTGGCTAATCTTACAGGGGCCGAAGAAGTAGATTACCGGATCGCCGAGGATATCCAGAACTACTGGTGCAACTTCATCAAAACCGGCGATCCCAACGGAGAAGGCCTGCCGGAATGGCGGCCCCATACCGATCAGGATCACGCGGTCCTGGAGTTCAACGATACACCCTCCTGCACGACGCAGGAGCATCCTTTAAACCGCTTTGCCGCAGACTACTGTGTGAGGGAAAGTCTGAAACTTACAGAATAAAGAGGGCTGCCGGAAAAAGCGGAGGCGATCCCCCTGCCTGGGGGATCGCCTCCGCTTTTCGCATGATGATCCTTACTCTTCCATACTTACCTTGATCCCCAATGACTGAATGACATCAAAGAAGTCGGGGAAACTTTTCTTCACCGTTTCCGCTTCTTCCATAATGCCTCCGGTCACGGAAAGGATCAGGGAAAGAGCCATGGCCACCCGGTGATCGCTGTGGGAATTTACAGGAACGGCCGGGGTATGGACCTCGGCCGGAAAAACCGTGACATCGTCCTCGGTGACTTCCATCACAACACCGAATTTTGCCAGTTCCTCCTTCATGGCATTCATGCGGTTGCTCTCTTTATAGACCAGCCGGTGAGTCCCGGTAAAGTGCGAGCCGTTTAATACCGCCGCTGCCGCAAACAGCACCGGCCCCAGATCCGGCGTATCCGTAAGGTCTATCTCCGGGTGTTTATTCTCCAGCTGCTTAAAAAGAGTCCGGAAGATGCGGTCTCCCTGGTAGCTGTAATCCGAAAGGCCTTCCACGGAAACATCGCCGCCGATCACATTAAAGCTCTCCAGATAGGCCGCCTGCGACCAGTCCCCTTCTATCAGGGCGTCAGAAGCGCGGAAATGCTGATTTCCCGGGACATACAGCCCCGCCGGCACCATGGACGATGTCACGCCGAAATCC
This sequence comes from uncultured Eubacteriales bacterium, assembly GCA_902783795.1. Lineage (GTDB taxonomy): Bacteria > Bacillota > Clostridia > Lachnospirales > Lachnospiraceae > UBA1267. Next base: position 1,093 of record CACZSO010000271.1, on the reverse strand, counting down.
TTTAAAAACCACCGTGTAAGCTCCATATACGGAAAACTCTCCACCCGGGTGGTAAAGCGGATGGTGCTGTCCTGGTCCAGAAGCGGCAGGGCGAACAGAAGGCCGGTGATGAACTGGCTGGAAATATCGCCGCGCACGTTGAAGATGCCCGGCTTCAGCCGGCCCTCCAGAACGATCCTGTCCTGTTTGATTTCCAGCTTCAGACCCTGATCTTTTGCAATATCTTCGTATACTGTCTGCGGTCTTCTTAACAGCCGGGGGGTACCCAATATCTCCGTCCGTCCGTTTCTCAGCCACATCAGGGGGATCAGAAAGCGCATCATACTGCCGGATTCCCGCGCGTTCAGGACCAGGTCTCCCTCCGGCAGATGTCCCCCGATCCCTGTCAGTGTCAGTGTCTTTCCTTCCTTTCCGGTCTCTGCCCCTAAGACAGCCGCGGCTTCAAACATGGCCTCCAGGTCATCCGATAAAACCGTGTTTTCTATCCGGCTGGTTCCATGGGAAAGCAGGGCTGACAGAACAGCCCTGTGCGAAAGGCTTTTAGAAGGCGGCGCCATGACAATGCCTGCCGCCCGTGAGGGTTCAAAAACAGTTCTCATGCTTTCTCTCCTTCCAGGTAGATTCCGGAAATAATGTCAAAATCCACATCTTTTCCGCTGTCAGGGTCTATGACTACATCCGCGGCCGCCAGATACATGCCCAGCCGTTCTTCATATAAGGCATAGATCTTTTCTTTTGTATCTGCCAGCGGGCGCTCATAGCTGGCCTCCAGAAGCTCCGGTCTCCTGTCCAGAAGGAATATCGTACCATGCTCCCTTAAAGCTTTCATATTCTCCGGATCCAGGATCACACCGCCGCCGGTGGCGATCACACAGCCGTACCGGCCGGCCACTTCACGGATCATCAGCTTTTCCAGATTTCTGAAAAAAGCTTCGCCCTCCACCTCGAATATCGTCCGTATGGAAGTCCCCGTCCGCTCTTCTATCTCCTGATCCGTGTCTATATAAGTCAGGCCCAATGCTTCCGCCAGCCGCTTTCCCACGCTGGTCTTTCCGGAGCCGGGCATGCCGATCAGGACGATGTTCTTTCGTCT
>CACZSO010000270.1 GCA_902783795.1 uncultured Eubacteriales bacterium | reverse complement strand
GGAATCGGAAGCGCTGCGGGAAAAGTACTATATGGATGTGCATAATGAATATGAGGCAATGAGAGAGCTGAAGCATGATATGAAAAACCAGCTTCGCGCGGCGGAAGTTTTAATGGAAAAAGATCAGACAGAAGAAGCGCGGGCATACCTTCAGACCATAGAAGAGAAAATATCGGCGAACTCCCCGGCAGCAACCGGCGTTCCGGAAGTAGATGCTGCCATATCCGCAAAGAAACTGGATCTTAAGAAGCAAAAGATCCGGCTAGACTTAAAGGTATGCAATCTGACGGACCTTCCGATAACGGCCTTTGAAATGAATTCGGTTATCATGAATCTGGTGGATAACGCGAAAGAATCCCTGCTGCGGGAAAAAATACCACATCCTTATGTAACGTTCAGTATACAGCGGATCAGAAGTATGCTCGTGATAACCTGTTCAAATCCTCTGGCAGAAATAGATCCGCGAGTGAAAGCCGGTATTCTTAAGACCTCGAAAAAAGAGGCGGGACATGGGCTGGGGCTTAAAATTATCCAGGGAATAGCGGATAAGTATGGAGGTGTATTTACGATCCAGCTGAAAGACGGCTGTTTTCATGCCATATTAAGCATTCCCTGGGAGGAACAAAAATAGAGGCATCCGCAGGGTATGCGGAGCCTCTGGTTTTTTGGATCATCGTTCGGTTCCGTGGAAAAAGAGTCCCAGCATTCCCGGGCCCACATGGGCGCCGGAGAAAGGCTCGTGCTGACAGATGGTGATGACGGCATCCGGGGAGATCTCCTTTACTCCGACAGCCAGCTGCTCTGCTTCTTCCAGGCAGTCTCCGTGTGAGATATATATCAAAGGAGAGGAACCTTTTGTGTGTTTTTCCTTATACTTATCTATCAGGGCGCTTATAGCCTTTTTCCGGCCGCGGACCTTCGCACAGGCTACGATATGGCCGGTTTTATCTCCGTAAAGAATAGGTTTCATATTCAAAACAGTGCCGATCTTTGCGGTGACAGCGCTGATACGGCCGGATCTTTTTAAGAACTCCAGATCATCCACCGTGAAATACTGACAGATATGGGGAACTGTCCGGTCTAACAGCCGGGCTGCTTCTTTTGCGGTCTTTCCCCGCCGCGAAAGCTCTGCGGCATAATAAGCCAGCATGCCGCTGCCGAATCCGCAGCCCAGGGAGTCCACCACATGGATAAAACGGTCTTCAAACTGCTCCAGAAGTTCCTGAGCCGCTAACCTGGCGGCATTATAAGTACCGCTGATCCCCGAGCTCATACTGACATAGATCACGTCCAGACCCTGTTTCAGGACAGGGGCAAAACTGGAGAGAAATAGTTGTGTATTCAGAAGCGTGGTCTTAACGACTTTTCCGTTTCTTAAGTCTTCGTAATAAGCGTGGCCGTCAAAGTGATCTACATCGCCCAAATAAGTGTGGGAAGTACCGTCCACGAAATACTCACAAGGCAGGACAGTAATTCCATCCAGCATTTTTTCCGGCAGATTCGCGCTGCCATCCGCAAAGACTGCAAATGCCATAAGTAAACTCCTTTAGCTGTTAAAAGGTCTTTTTAGTGTGCCTCTGGCTTCGCCGGGATTCACCCCTTCCAGGTACAAAGTTTTCAGCTTCTTTTGAAGGGAAGTATTTTCCGGAAGATCTTCAGGGCGGAAAGTTAAGCGCTGTCCTCCGGCTACATAGAAGACCCATTCCAGGGCAGAAGCATCTTCGAGATCCGTCTCGTAAATATCAAAAGCCCGCTGGAACATGAGGATGCGGGAGGTTTCCGGCAGAAGTTCCTTAAGGCGGGGCGACAGCAGCCAAGACCCGCATTCCATGGGAACATCGGCCCATTCCGGGAAATAGGTCCTGAAAAAGGCGCGGGCTTCGCTGACGGAAAGATCCAGAGCCTCGGGATCCAGCACCACATCGGAGGGGATATGGAGGTCTATGACCTTCTGTCCATCCTCTTTTACAGCCATTTCATATTCCAGGGCACCGATCCTGAAGAGCTTTGCATCCCGCTGGCGGGTGGTCCAGAAATAACGGTCAAAGCCATCCGTTCCGTAGGAACGGCGATGTTCCTTAATGAAGCGGGGATAACACTTCATGGTATCTATCCAGATCTTTTCCGGGATATCGCGCCAGGCACCGTTTTCCCGGTTTTCAACGGCATCGCACAACTGGTGGATAAGTTCTGAAACACCCTTAAGGCGGGAATCTTTCTCAATATCTTCTGCCGGTGCAGTTTCATAAGGCGCGCCGGCTGCTTCTGCCTCGAACATAGCGTCGATCTCTTTTAAGACGATGTTTCCTCCCTGTATGACCAGGTTTTTCGGAATTTCAAGGGAAAGCATGAAGGCTTCTGTTTTATCCAGGCGGACATGGCGGATTTCTTTCATGATATGCGGGGTTGCCTCAGATTCATATGACATTTTCCGCCGGGCTTCGCGGTCCTCATGAGCGGCCTCCGCATCCATTTTCCAGAATTCCTCCGAAGCGCCGGCAAGACCGGTGCTTTTTTCAATGATATCTTCCAGGTCTTT
>CACZSO010000269.1 GCA_902783795.1 uncultured Eubacteriales bacterium | reverse complement strand
CCTTTCACGGATGTGCAAAGAGAGCTGACGGTTGCTGCGAGTCAGAGAACGGAAAGGTCAGGCAGCTGGCTCCGGAGTCGGTTTTGCAAACGCAAAAGCTGGAATGCTTTGTCAGTAGTGAAACACGGGAGGTCCCGTTACAGACCGGGGACTTGATGGAGTCCTACATGAGTGTCCGCTCTTTGCAGCGGAAAGCAGGGTGGTACCGCGGATAGATACTGCATTTATTTATTCGTCCCTGAAACCTTACTTCAGGTAAGGTTTCAGGGATTTTTTGTTAAAGGAGATCTATGATGAATATTGTAAAGATAAGCGATGCTTCGATGACGATGCACAAAAAAACAGGACTGGGAAAGCTTTCTTTTAAAAATAAACTGGAACTGGCCAGACTCCTTGACAGGCTGGGCACATCTGTTATAGAGCTGGAACCGATGGAAAATGTGAAGGTGGATTCCCTTCTGATCAAGTCGGTCGCGGGAAATACAAAGGACAGTGTTGTGGCGGTTCCGGTGGATTTCAAAGAAGAGTCCGTGGATAATGTCTGGAACGCCTTAAAAGGCGCCAAATATCCCAGACTTCAGGTCCCGGCTCCGGTAAGTACTGTGCAGATGGAGTATCTGTATCACAAAAAAGCTCCCGATATGAAAGCGCTTATCACGGATACAATAAAAAACTGCCGCAGGTACACTGCTGATGTGGAATTTATCGCAGATGACGCCACCAGAGCGGACGAGGATTTCCTTTATGATGTAATAAGTGCAGCCATAGACGCCGGAGCTTCCACGGTCACCGTGTGCGATACTGCGGGCACCATGCTTCCGGTGGAATTCCATTCTTTTCTGGATAAACTGTATGCGAATATTCCGTCACTTAAGGATGTGACGCTGGGAGTTTCCTGTTCAAACGGTCTTTCTGTGGCAAACGCCTGCGCTGTGGTCGCTGTAAGCAAGGGCGCAAGAGAGATCAAAACTACCGCATGTACCGGAGACATTGCATCATTCGCTGATATGGCAAGGATCCTTTCTGTAAAAGGGGGAGCACTGGGGATCAGCTGTCCCGTGCGCACAGTGGAACTGGGCAGGGTGATCAAGCAGATCAACTGGCTCTGTAATACGGAGAAGAGTAAGACAACACCATTTGAAAATGGCGTAAATGACGAGGAAGACACCATGCTGCTTTCATCCTCGGACGATATGCAGGCGGTGCTTGCAGCCGTTAAGAAGCTGGGTTATGATTTAAGCGATGAGGACGGACAGCTTGTCTGGGAAGCCTTTGGACGTATTGCAGCGAAAAAGGATTCCATCAGCAGCAGAGAGCTGGATGCCATAGTCGCTTCCGCCGCCATGCAGGTGCCGGCTTCCTATACGCTTGAGAAATATGTGATCAATCATGGAAATACCATCGGTTCCACTGCCCATATTACCATGATAAAGGACGGTGAAGAAATGGAGAGCGTAGTGATAGGGGATGGTCCTGTAGATGCGGCTTTTCTTGCCATAGAAAAAATTGTAGGCTGTCACTACGAGCTGGATGACTTTCAGGTAAGATCCGTGACAGAGGGCCAGGAGGCTGTGGGCGAGACTGTGGTCAGGCTTATCTCCAATGGAAAGATCTATCCAGGCAGGGGCATTTCCACGGATATCATAGGTTCGAGCATAAGAGCTTATGTTAATGCACTCAACAAGATTGTATATGAGGAGGCTGAGGCATGAGATTTTCATTTTTGACCCGTGGATGGGAAGATGTGGATCCGAATGAATTTATAGATGCTGCCGTCGATGCCGAGTACGACGGCGTAGAATTTTATAATCTTTACAAACATCCGGAACTCACCGGACGCGGAGGGCTCTTCCATAAATACAATGCGGCTGCGACTGTCAGGGATTTGAAGGAAAAGCATATCGAGATTCCCTGTATAGACACGGCCTGCGATATCAGTGTAACCGAAGATTTCACACAGATCCTCATTAACCAGATGGAAATCGCGAAAAACCTGAAGGTGCCCTATGTGGTCTGTATAGCTCTTACGGATCATG
>CACZSO010000268.1 GCA_902783795.1 uncultured Eubacteriales bacterium | reverse complement strand
TATTCCCGGCACATTTCCACGAACCTGGTCAGCGGCAGGATGCAGGAATCATTACCCAGGTCCAGCTGCCGCTCTTCATCAGATGCTTCACTTTTATCAATGACAGAATTACCCACATCCAGGATAGCGGCGCCGCCCTCTGCAAAATTCCGGAAAAATTCCACAAATTCCGGAGTGACCCTGCCATCTTTATCTGCCAGGTTCGGTGACGGCGGAGCCAGTTCTATCCGGTTCTTGATATCCACTCCTCTTATACGGATGGACTGAAATACATGGCTGTATTTGGATCCCATAAGTCCTCCTTATCTTTTCTGCTCTGACATCCACTGCCACAGAGACAGGCCATCCTCTGAGCATTCATTATTGAAAAACCAGATCCAGGACCAGTGCCCGTTATACTGATACGGATTCCCGCCGGATGTATATTTTCCTGAAGTATCATGGACATCGGGAAATGCACTGACATGGATATCTGCCTCTGCATCTTTAAGTCTTTCTATCAGCGGTTCCTCATTTGCGGGAGGATACACGGTGGTATCGTTTTCAGCATAGACAAACCATATAGGAAGATCTTTGATGCTTTCCAGCATTTCATCTGTCACCGCATCCGGACTGAAACATTCACAGATGGGATAGGCGGCGGCAAACATGTCCGGATAATTCAGGATCATATCCATAGTCATAAAACCGCCGTTGGAGCAGCCGCCGACGATGACACGGTCCGGGTCCACATGATGGTTCCGGATAAAGTCATCGATCAGCGCCTTCAGATCATTAAGATAAATAGAATCTTTGCCCGGATTATTCGACCAGCTGCCCGCCTCATCATACTGCATCCAGTATGTGGGGGTCTGAGGCGTCAGGACATAAGCCCCCTCCATGGTCTCCTGGAATGTATTTTTCCCTGTCTCATCTGCGGCAAACAGCGTGGTGACCCGGTTGCCCAGCACATCGATCAGCGGATCTGTACCGCCTTCTCCCATGCCATGGAGCCAGATGACCAGGGGCCTTCTGTTTTCTTCAGAAGCATTCTCCGGTTCATAGAATGCATAAGTCAATGTATGTCCCTCAGGGCCGGTAAACTGTCCATCTATCTTCAGATCTTCGAGTTCAGGACATGAAGATATATCCAGTGCCGTATCCAGAGCTACTTCGATCCTGCATTCATTACCTGCAGCATCATGGACAGTATCCTTTATCCTGACGTCAAGTTCATAGGTTCCGCACCAGGTATTCATCATGGTCTGCATATTAAAACGGAAAGGAGAACCCTCCTCCGGTCCATAGGACAGGCTGAGTTCAATACGGGTATATTCTTTCCCGTCATTATCCGTTTCCTTCGTACAGACAGCTTCTTCTACTTTCCTTTCTGCTTCTCCCAGTGAAAAGATACCATCTTTTCTTTCCGTGACAGTATAGTTTTCCGGCCGGGAAAGATACTCCATACTTTTATCATCACATGCTTCTTCCAGGAAAATGACCGTCTTTGTTACTGCCGGTCCCCAGTCGAAGCCATAGATCTTTACCGCCTGTGTTCCGGCGATCATCTTCTCTAGAGCCTGAGTCTCTGTACTGCTTTCTTCCTGGCTTTCCGTCTGGACCGCCGGTTCCGAAGATGCCGCGGACGATGACGTGTTCTCCTCCTGTTTTCCGCAGGAAACTGCAAAAAGCATCAGACAAGCCAGCAGGACAGCTATCCATAATGATCTTCTTTTTGTATTCAATTATGATCACTCCTCTAACGGTTTTCTTGTCAGTCTGTCCCAGAAGTCCAGCAGGTTATTCCGAAACGCCATCAGCGATTCTGCTGCCGCTGTGCGTCTCGGATAACGTCCGCAGGCGTAATTATCCATGACGATAAGATAACGTTCTTCCGCCCGCATCACCGCATCATCCCAGGAAAGGTACAGATCATCGGCTGCATTCTGCCCCAGCTGCCTCATAAAATCCCGGTTATTCATAACAGAAGCCAGGCAGACGGCCAGGGACGCAGCGTTTTCTTCTACCAGAAGGCCGTTTTTCCGGTTTGTGACTCCTTCAGCCGCCGCGCTGTCCTTGATCAGCACAGTGCCAAGGGAACTGGCTGCAGCCTCCCTGACTACCAGGCCATTTGTATCGAAAGTGGAGGGGAACAGGAAGAGATCCGCCCGGGAATACCATGCATTCAGCTTATCCCGCTCTCTGACCGGGCCGGTAAAGAACACTCTGTCTGAAAGGTTCAGATCTGCGGCGGCAGTTTTTATTTCTTTTTCATCTGCGCCGCCTCCGATAAAGACCATGCGGAAGTTTATATCATGAGATTTCAGCGCCGCCAGGGCATCCAGAATGAGACGGATGCCTTTATACCACATCATCCGGCCTACAAACAGGAACATCGGCACCTCAGCGGGAAGGTCGTAGCCGGCAGTCACTTCTGCCACTGTCTTTTCATCCGCCCGTTTTTTCGGAAGATCGACACCGTTTTCCATAACGATATAGTCTCCCTGGTAGCCCAGGGACCTGATATTTTCCCCGGCGCCGCGGCTCACGACCCACAGCTCATCACAGGCGCTTACATTATCAACGACTGCCTCTATGGCCGCCCGCTGGAGCAGTTTGCCTTTAATGGCATTCGCTATATCGATATCATATTTCGTATGATATGTCATGATCATGGGTACATCCAGCGACTCTCTTAAGGATCTGGCCAGGATGTTCGATGCCATGGGACAATGACTGTGGAGCAGACCGATATCTCTTTTTTCCAATTCATAATACACCGGCACCGAAAACGGATTCCCCACGGTATATCCGATCTGTTTCCTGAGATCCAGGCTTTGATAACGAAACACCGGAAAGTCAAAAGAAGAGTCATCCGCACCCGGCACATCCGGTGTGACGACGCTTACCGGAATGTCATGCTGGGTCAGCACTTTCGCATAATTCTCGACCACATTTGCCACGCCGTCTATAATAGGAGGAAACGAATCATTCAGAATACAAATTTCTTTTTCAGCCATGGAAAGACCTCCTTTCCTGTCATTTGGAGGACGCAGCTGTCCTGCTGTCCTCACATCCTATACTATCACAAAAGGCGGGGAAAGTGAAGCCCTAAAATTTGTAAAATTTTTAACTTTTCCTCTTGCAAAGCAAAATATTTTGTGCTATGATGGTCCCAGAGCGATGGAGATAGCCGGATATCCGGCAGATTTAAAAGGAAGGCATGATTTATGGAAAAGACCAGGAAAGATTATACAGTCAGAGATGCTCAGCCGCTCTTTGGCACCCTGCTTAAAGAAAGCCGACGCAGTGCCGGCCTTTCGCAAAAAGATCTGGCAGACAGCCTGAATGTTACCAGGAATACGGTCATCAACTGGGAAGCAGATAAGAGCAGGCCGGATTATCATTATATTCCCGAACTCTGCCGGATCTTAGATATACGTCTTCATGATCTTTTCGGCATGGCGCCGGACAGCGGCCTGAGCCTGCTGGAAGAAAGGGTCGTGGATAATCTCGGGCAGATGGAGCCTAAGACCCGCCGGATCGCAGATAAGATGATCGAAGCCATGCTGCAGGAAGAAACAGAAAGCCGGAATACGGAGCTGAAAGACAGTTTTGCCCTGTTCCTGGTACGTCCCGGCACGGTGGCTGCCGGCACAGGTGATTATGTCCCGGATACAGGACCTGCCTACATTTTCCTAAGGAAAAACCATATCAATGCCGGGGCAGATGGTATTGCCCTGGTTAACGGGGACAGTATGGAACCGGTCTATCATTCCGGCGATTATGTTTATTATTGTAATGCTTCTTCCGCTGCTTACCAGGAAGATGTTATCGTAGATACAGATGATGGCGCTGTTATCAAAAGAGTAGGGAAAGACCATACGCTCTATTCAGTTAACCCGGCCTATCCCTATCCGGTAAAAAATGATCAGAATACCGTTATCATCCGCGGCCGCGTCCTGGGGGTAGTCTCTTCTTCTGACCGTATTCCTGCAAAGGATGCCGGCCTTATGGAAGACTTATTCAAAGATGATGTCAGGAAATTCAGAGAAACCTATGTATATCGCGATTGACATGAAATCCTTCTATGCTTCGGTGGAATGTGTGGCCAGGGGGTATGATCCGCTGAAAACGAATCTCCTGGTAGCCGATGAATCCCGCTCGGAGCAGACGATCTGTCTTGCGGTATCTCCTTCTCTGAAATCATTGGGAGTTCCTTCACGGCCCCGGCTTTTTGAGGCAAAACAGGCTATCTCCCGTTATGAAAGACTGACCGGCCGGCATGTGGATTATGTGACAGCCGTCCCTCGGATGAAACTGTACGAACAGGTGTCCGCTAAGATCTTCTCTGTCGTGCTGCGCTTCGCTTCTGCGGATGATGTCCACATTTATTCCATAGATGAGTCGTTTATTGACTGTACCTCTTACCTGCATCTGTATGCCCGGGAAGCGGCTGAAAGCGGCTTTTCGCCTGCCCACGTCATGGCCATGACCATTATCCGGCAGATTCTTAAAGAGACCGGGATCACAGCTACCGTCGGCATAGGCACGAATCTGTATCTGGCAAAGATCGCCATGGATATCGTGGCAAAAAAGAAAGCCCCGGATGAAGATGGTGTCCGTATCGCAGAGCTCGATGAAGCTTCCTACTGCTACCTCCTGTGGGATCACCGGCCGCTGACGGATTTCTGGCAGATAGGCCCGGGAAAGGCACGGACGCTCCAGAATGCCGGCATGTTTACCATGGGGGATGTGGCAGAAAGGTCGCAATGGGAAGAAGACTGGTTTTATAAGAAGTTCGGCATTGATGCCGAGATCCTGATCGATCATGCCTGGGGTGTAGAGCCGGTGACCATGAAAGATATTAAGAATTACCGTTCTGACCGCCACAGCCTGTCTCACGGCCAGGTACTGCCCCGTCCCTATCCATATACAGAGGCCCGGCTGGTCTTTACCGAGATGATCGATGAACTTCTGAACGATATGTTTACCAAGCGCCTTATTTCTGCCATATATACCTGGTGGGTGAGTTTTGACTTCAGAAGTCTGGAAGTGGTTCCTGATTATACAGGGCCGGTACTTTTGGATTTCTACGGGCGCCTGCATCCGAAACATGCTAATGGCACCGTAAGGCTTCCCCGCCCGTCGGACAGCATCTCTGCCGTCAGGGAAGCACTGCTTTCCAGTTTTGATGAAAAGACAGACCACAGGCTTTTATACCGCCGGCTGGGTGTAGCAGCTAATGACGTTTCTACAGATCTCGGCATCTATCAGCTGGACTTGTTTACCGATTATGAAGCGCAGGATAAGGAGAAGAGAATTCAGGGAGCCATGCTGGACGTACGCAGGAAATATGGGGCTAATGCCATGGTAAAAGGCATGAATCTGCTGGAGGGGGCCACAGCTATGGAGCGGAACAGACAGATCGGAGGTCACCGTGCCTGACCTCCTGATAAGGAGGCATTCATGGAAGACTTTATGCCCATGCCCCCGGATTTTAAATACCGGGACGCTTATCTGAGAGGCAAACCACATCATGACAAATATGACCAGAAGCATCCGGCCATGGATCAGGAACACCGGGCAAAGATCTTCTCTCCTTTTGATGCCTTGAGAGGTTTTGATCTGGAGATAGAAAAGGTGGCCAGAGAAGCCGGTGAGAATGAATAATGCCTGGAAACATTTCAGGTCTTATAAGAAACGGAGAAGAAAATGTGCTGCAGATATTATATGGAATTATCCCCGGAACTTAAGCCTATCATAGACGAAGCCATGCGCTCCCCTCTCGGGGACAGGATGGTAAGGAAACTGGGCCGGCCGCTGAAGACTTCCGGAGAGATCTTTCCTTCAGATATCGTACCGGTCATTGCGCCGGATAAAAACGGACAGCGGGCTGTTTTTCCCATGATCTGGGGATTTAAGACTAAAACCGGCAGTTCCTTATTCAATGCCCGTCTGGAGACGGCTGCTGTAAAGCCTTCGTTCAAAGATTCCTGGAAAAAGCAGCGCTGCATCATTCCGGCTTCCTGGTACTATGAATGGCAGCATTTTATCAATGCTGACGGGAAAGAAAAAACCGGAGATAAATATATGATCCAGCCCAGAGGACAGTCTATGACCTGTCTGGCGGGACTGTATAAAATAGAGGACGGCTTCCCCTATTTTACTGTACTGACAAGAGAACCGTCCTCTGATATGAAACTGATCCATGACCGTATGCCGCTGATCCTTCCGCCGGAATGGATCGATGACTGGATCCGTCCGGATGGTGACCCAGACAAAGTCAGATTATTCGGTCTTCTGGATATGGTCTATGAAAAAAGTCTTTGACCTTCTGTACAGGTCTTTTATCTTACACCAAAGAAAATATCGCTGTAAGTAGGGAAGGGCCAGCAGTTCTTGCTGCAAAGAAGTTCTGCTTCATCGCAGGGACTGCGTAAGGCGCTCATAGCAGGTATGACATGATCCTTAAGGAACAGACCGCAGGCTTCATAATCTGTTATCTTCTCTGCTTTCTTAAGAGCCGCATCCAGCTTTTCTGCCGCCTCATCGATCTGGTCCAGAATAAGAGAAAGTCTCTCCAGAAGGCTCTTTTCATGATTAATGGAAATATTACTGCTGATCCTCAGCTTTTTCTCTGCTGTATCTGCTAAAGTAAACAGGTAGCTGTCGATAGCCGGGGTTATCTCCTTTTTCACCATATCGATCATGGTGCGCCCTTCGATCTCTACTGTTTTGCAGTAATTCTCAAGCAGAACGTCTACCCTTGACTGCATCTCCTGACGGGCATAGATATGCTGCCTCATCAGCATGCTGATATTCTTCTCGTCCATCGCCCGGGGCAGCGCTTCCGGTGTCGTCCTTAAATTCGACAGGCCCCGCTTTTCTGTTGCCTCCGTGATCCAGTTTTCATCATATCCATTGCCATTGAACAGGATCCGGCGATGATCGTGGATGGTCTGTCTGATCAGTTCGTGCAATTCTGTTTCAAAATCCTGGCTCTTTTCTAATCTGTCCGCAAACTGCTCCAATGTATCCGCCACCGCGGCATTCAGCATTATATTTGCACAGCCGATGGAATCTGCAGATCCTACCATACGGAACTCAAATTTATTACCGGTAAAGGCAAAGGGCGAAGTACGGTTTCTATCGGTGGAATCTACCGGAAAATGCGGCAGAGCTTCTGCACCCAGACGCATGGTCTTTTTCTCAAAGCCACCATAAGTAGAGCCATTTTCAATAGCTTCCAGCACCTCTGTCAATTCATCTCCCAGGAATATGGAAATAACAGCCGGCGGCGCCTCTGCAGCACCTAAACGATGATCGTTTCCGGCCGTAGCCGCTGATAGCCTCAGCAGATCCTGGTATTCATCCACTGCCTGTATGATCGCTGCCAGAAACAGTAAAAACTGAGCATTTTCAAAAGGCGTGTCACCCGGAGACAGAAGATTCACTCCTGTATCTGTGGCCAGAGACCAGTTGTTATGTTTACCGGAACCGTTAACACCTTCAAAAGGTTTTTCATGAAGCAGGCACACCAGGTCATGCTCTTCCGCTGTCTTTTTCATCATTTCCATGACCAGTTGATTCTGGTCTGTCGCCACATTTGCTGCTGTATAAATACAGGCCAGTTCGTGCTGTCCGGGTGCCACTTCATTATGTTCTGTTTTTGCCGGGACCCCCAGCCGCCACAGGGCTGTATTCAGGTCTTCCATATAAGCTTCTACCCGTCTTTTAATGGCTCCGGAATAATGATCATCCATCTCCTGGCCTTTCGGAGGTTTTGCTCCGAAAAGCGTACGGCCGGTATACACCAGGTCCCTTCTCTTTTCATATTGGGACCGCTCTATCAGGAAATACTCCTGTTCAGCACCTACTGACGGGATCACGCGTTTAGCTTCTGTATTTCCAAACAGTCTCAGGATGCGAAGAGCCTGAATATTAATAGCTCTCATAGAACGGAGCAGGGGCGTCTTCTTATCCAGTGCATAGCCGTTATAGGAGCAGAAAGCAGTAGGGATACACAGGGTATGCCCCTTAATAAAGGCAAATGATGTGGGATCCCATACGGTATAACCTCTGGCTTCAAAGGTAGTTCTTAATCCTCCGGAAGGAAAAGAAGAGGCATCTGATTCCCCGCTCATAAGTTCCTTGCCAGAAAATTCTATCAAAGCCTGGTTATCCCGGTCTGTTTCTATAAAGCTGTCATGCTTCTCCGCCGTTACGCCGGTCATGGGCTGGAACCAGTGGGTGAAATGCGTTGCGCCTTTTTCAATAGCCCATTCCTTCATGGCCTGAGCCAGGGCAGCCGTGGATTTTTCATCCAGACGGTGTCCTTCCACCATGGCTTCCTTGACTGCCTCATAAACAGGCTGAGACAGCCTCTGTCTCATTTCCTTATCGTCAAAATTTAACTCTCCGTAAATTCCGGATATGCTGGTCATACTTGCTTCCTTTCCTTGAAAATGCGGAAAACTTTTAGCTTCATAAAGATAAAAGATAACACAAATCCATTATGATTTCTATTGACAAATGGGCATTTTTTTAAAGCCCTGCCAGCCGTTTTTCATCAAATTGATCAGAAAGACAGAAGTCTCACAAGTAATATATTCCAAGGCAGCGGTATTCATCGGTTATCAGAATATTTCCTCTTTTAAAAGATCCCACACAGCCCGGAATCCGCCCTCTCTGTAGATGTTCTTATAGTAAGAAACTTCATCCATGATCAGCTCATCGATCACCTTCATACCCAGAAGTTCTACCGGAGCTTTATCGTCAGTCATCAGATGAGTGCCCGGATGATATGGCAGCAATGAATCTTCAACCGTAAGAAGCATATCTTTAAGTTCTGTATTATCTTCTCTGCTGCAGTTATACCTGAATGATTCCATCATTTCAGGATCATTCCCGGCAAACAGTTCCCTGTTCGTCGTATAAGGCACATCCACTGTATACACTTGAGAAAACACCTGAGAAATCGTATCAGAAAGATACTCATTGATATTTCCTTCTTCCTGTCCTCTCATGTTCATATTGACGACCATAACTCCGTCTTCTTTTAAATGGTCTTTTACCAGAGTAAAAAATTCAACAGAAGACATCTGAAAAGGGATCGTAATATCCTGATAGGCATCGACCATAATGACGTCGTATTTGTTTTTGTCAACGTTAAGATAAGCTCTGCCATCATAGGTAGTGACAGCGACGTTTTCAGAAAGATTAAAATATCTGCGTGACAGATCTGTGATCTTCTGGTCTATTTCCACGCCGGTAAAATGCATATTGTCAAAATAACGCAGACACTGAGTCGCATAAGTACCAGTCCCCATGCCGAGGATCAGTACTTCCATCTCATCTTTTTCATTGACACCGGCCATATAGGGTGCCGCCATGGCATAATCATAATACATGCCTGTCAGTCCTTTTTCTTTCCGATAAACTGACTGCACGCCAAACAGCACATTTGTAGAAAGAATGACCTGGTGATCATCCTCTCTCACCTGAAGATAATTATAAACAGACTCTCCTTCATAAGTCAGGTTCTTCTCCCAGAAAGCAAAGCTGTTATTATAGCCGAAAACACAGCACAGGATAAAGATCACCAGGCTTACAGGGACCTTTTTCATCTTTTTAAGCGGCAGTCCTGATGTAAAGAAATAGATCAGGCACAGAATGATCAATATGCCTCCGAAGATCAAAAATGTAATCGAGGTTCCAACCGCGGGAATGCTGATAAATGTCGGGACAAAGGTGCCGATAATGGATCCGATAGTGTTGAAAGCATTCAGATAGCCAACCATTTTTCCATTATCATTCAGATCTTCTACCGCAAATTTAACGATGGACGGGGTAACCGTTCCTAAAAGAAACAGCGGGAATACAAAGATGACCATACAGGCAGCAAACCCGGCGATGATCAGAAAGTTGTGATTTACCGTAAAGATTAGGACACCTGAAATAGCCAGGATAATATACTTCCCGACTACCGGGATCAAGGCGATCCACACCGCTGCCAACAATATCCTGCCATACAGTTTATCAGGATCCGGATCTTTATCAGCCTTTTTTCCGCCGTACACATTACCCAATGCCATAGCGATCATGATGGTTCCGATGATGATGGTCCAGACGATTTGTGATGAGCTGAAATACGGTGCCAGCAGCCGACTGGCGCCTAATTCTACCGCCATCACCGACATGCCGGCGAAAAACTCGGTCAAATATAAAAAAACTTTATTTTTTAACATCGGTCTGTCTTTCTTCACGCTTTTAAAACTCCTTTGCGTCATAATGCTTTATCATACCATCTATCCATCGGTTCCGCAAGTAAAAGCTAAACTAAACAGTAAGACTGATCTTATTGAAAACCAACTCATTTCTTTCTTGTTTTGCTTGATTTTGAGCATATCCTTTAATATAATCTAAGCATGAGAATTCTGTTTGGAGGTGTTTTATGAACCTTAATATCTACCCGCCGCTGACAGAGCGAGAGATCCGTGGGGCTGCGATCGCGGAAACCGCTGCCAAAGAAGGTATGGTCCTTCTTAAAAATGAAAACGCCGTTCTGCCGCTTAAGCCAGGCAAAATAGCGCTGTTCGGCAATGGTGCTGTCCGCACAGTCAGAGGTGGTACCGGATCCGGTGATCCGTTTAACGGCGGTCTTTCAGGCGGTGGCGACACCCTGGTCAATCAGTCGCCCCGTTATCATATAAATGTGCTTCCTTCCATGAAAGATGCCGGCTTTGAGATCGTAAACGAAGCTCAGCTCGATAAAATCGCTGCTGCTTATGATGAAGCTATGCTGGCCTCTGCCTCCAGCCCTATGATCATCTTCTCCTTCCCTGAAGCATCGATCAAGGCAGAAGAAGCGGCAGAGTATGCAAAAGAAACAGATATTGCTGTTTTTGTCCTGTCCCGGAATTCAGGAGAAGGCCATGATAGAAAGCTGGATGAAGATTATAATCTGACAGATACAGAAAAGGAAAATCTGACTGTTCTCCGCCAGGCTTTTAAATATCTTGCCCTTGTTTTAAATGTTCCCGGGCCCGTAGCTGTTCGTGATCTGGATCAGACTGGTGCGGATTCTATTCTGGTCATGGGCCAGCCCGGCCAGGAAGCAGGCAGTGCCGTTACCAAAGTTCTGTCCGGAGAAACGACTCCTTCCGGGAAGCTGACGACCACCTGGGCTGATGTCTATGATGATTATCCCAGCTCCGATGTTTTTTTATCAGATTTTGACACATCGCTTTATACAGAAGGCATCTATGTCGGATACCGCTACTTCTCAACTTTCGGAAAAAAAGCCGGTTATCCTTTCGGCTTCGGCCTCTCCTACACAAAGTTTGAAGTACTTAACAAAAATGTCTGTCTGGAAAAAGACCAGCTCATTGTCACAGCTGATGTAAAGAATATCGGCAGCTATTCCGGCAAAGAAGTCCTGCAGCTGTATATCACTGCACCGTCCACAGAAATGGATATGCCGGCAATAGAGCTGAAAGATTTTAAGAAGACTGGTCTATTACAACCTGGTGAGACAGAAACACTTTGTCTGAAAGTATCTTTGAAAGACCTTTCTTCCTACAGTGAAAAAGAAACTGCTTATATCCTTTCCCGTGGTTTTTACATTGTAAGTCTGGGCACTTCTTCAGAAGATACGGAAGCACTGGCTGCAGTTCATATCTCTGAAACTGTAAAAATACGGCTTGTTTATGAAGAACTGCCGTTACAGCAGAATCTCGAAGTTATGACAGGACCGACAGGGTCTGATAATCAGGCACTGGCTGCTTCATTGCCTGTTCTGACTCCGGAAGAACTTCCTTCTTGTGAAGACTGTCGTTCGCCTTATCAGGTTCCCAGCGTGACCACTTATACAAACGACCCGGCTTATCAGCCTGTCATGCCCTATGAAAAACTGGCTGCCGGTGCAGATCGTAAGATCACCTTCCAGGATCTGCTTGACGGTAAGGCTTCCCGCGAAGAACTGCTCTCTCAGCTCACAGAAGATCAGCTGGCTGATTTCTGCTGCGGTACCGGCTGGGGTGTTGAGGACGATGCTAATCCGGTCATCGGCGGTTCTTCTGAATCTGTCCCCGGTGCAGCCGGTGAGACTACACATGCTTTGGAAAAAGAGTTTGGAATTCCCTCTATCGTCATGGCTGACGGTCCCGGCGGTGTCCGTCTGACACAGCATTTCACAGCTAAAAACACGGATACCGGCGAAGATCAGGAAGTCTTCCATCACTGCATCGCCTGGCCTGTAGGCACACTCATCGCTCAGTCATTCGATGAAAAAGTAGCCTTTGAAGTCGGTCTGGGCATGAAAGAAGACCTGAAGGCTTTCCGGATAGGTATCCTATTAGGCCCCGGCATCAATATCCATCGGAATCCTCTATGCGGCCGCAATTTTGAGTATTTCTCAGAAGATCCTTATCTGGCAGGCCGTATGGCCGCCAGCATCACCTTAGGTATACAGGATGGTCTGGAAGCCGCAGCCTGTGTCAAGCATTATGCAGCTAACAACCAGGAAACAAACCGGAGCCGCAATAATTCCGTGGTTTCCCAACGTGCTCTTCGGGAGATCTATCTTGAACCCTTCCGCATTGCTGTCATGGAAGGACATCCCCTGTCTGTGATGACTTCTTATAATAAGATCAATGGTATTCCTTCGGCGGACAGTTATGATCTGTGCACGAACCTCTTAAGGGGTGAATGGGGCTTCGAAGGCGTAGTCATGACAGACTGGAACGGCGGTTCCTCAACACCTTCCATCTCTATGTTTGCCGGAAATGACATGATCATGCCGGGTGGCCTGGCTCGGAGACTGAACATTTTAAGTGCTGTCATCAAAAAAGCCCCCGAATTTGATGAGCGTGGAGAAGTTGCCAAACTCAGCAATAAACCTTTCCCAAACCTGACACTGCTCTGGAACAGTTTTGAAGTTTCCAAAGACGGTACTTCTACAGCAGAAGCCTGTCTGGGAGAAGGTCATACGGCAGAAGTTAAAGATGGCCAGATCCTGACTGATGGAGAGCCTGTTTATATCGAAGCAGGAACTATAGCCGATCTATTCAGAGACCGCCAGAATTTCAAGCCGCTTAAGACGCCTCTTACAACAGAAGTTGCCGATGTTTCCGCAGACGGAAAGAAGATCATCTACAAAGGCAATGATGTTTTTGTTCAGAGTATCTGT
>CACZSO010000267.1 GCA_902783795.1 uncultured Eubacteriales bacterium | reverse complement strand
TATATTTCCAGGAAATCTCTTCCCTGAAAAACACAGAAAACGCGCACCACGAAAAAAAGACATTTCCTTCTGCCCTGAAAAGTAAAAAAACAGCAGTATTTCTACTGCCGCAGCCGTTTTTTCTGCAGGACAAAAGTGCCTGTTCCTCTTATTCCGTAAAAATATCAGACAGATATTCTTCCGGCCGTGATCCGCAGCCGAAGGAAGCGTGCCGCCATAAAACCGTCCTGAAAGCATAAACATGCCTCCAAGACAGCCTATTTTTCTTTAGCGGCTGTTGCTTCTTCCTCCTAAATCGAGAGTACATAAGCACGGATCTAAGCAGGTCTCCTGGCTTGCGGCTTTGGATCATCCGTACGCTGCCTTCTCAGGTTTCCCCAATGACTGACTCTCATCAACGCGCACGGTCTGTCCGCATACAGTGGCGGTACCGTCCCGGATTCTCACCGGGTTCACTATTCTCTCCCGGGGGCTAACGACCCCGGCAGCACTTAAATCCCAGATTGATTGTTTCGGCATTTTTGTTATAAAATGCCGCTCTTACGATTATACTTGGAACTTTTATGGTTGTCAAGGTCGTCAATGTATTTCCAAAGGAAGATACATACTGTCGTACTAAAAACGGCCATGCAGCAACGATGCTGCACAGCCGTTCTCTTCGTCTTATTCGATTCCTGTAAAAGTATAATCCTTATCTTCGATGGCTTTTTTGACTGCCGCTTCATCCAGCTCGCCTGACAGGGTGATCACTGCCACACCGGCCTCATGGCTGGGTCTCGCCTCTTCTATAAAAGGCAGGGCTTCCAAAGCCTTTTTCACTGTCATTTCACAATGTTCACACATCATGCCTTCGATCTTAACTGTTTTTTCCATCATTGAATTCCTTTCCTGATCATTTTTATTATCAGCCGGTATAAATAAGTCTTCCGGCAGATGTACTGTTTTATTATTTCTGGGTCTGTCTTTCTTCTCGTCGTGCAGTTTTATGAGATTCAGTCTCAGCGCATTCATGCATACGGTAAAGCTGGAAAGACTCATGGCCGCCGCACCGATCATAGGATTCATCTTCCATCCGAAAAGTCCCGCTGCCAGCGGAATACAGATCAGATTATAAAAGAAAGCCCAGAAAAGATTTTCATGGATATTCGTAAGGGTCGCCCGGCTCAGACGTACCGCTGCCACAGCATCTTTCAAAGATGAATTCATCAGCACTACATCGGCGGAATCGATAGCTACATCTGTTCCGGCACCAATGGCGATGCCGGTATCCGCCCGGGTCAGCGCCGGCGCATCATTGATCCCATCTCCCACCATGGCGGCTTTTCCGTATTCCTGCAGTGTTCTTATGACTGCTTCTTTTCCGTCCGGCAGGACTCCGGCGATGGTCATATCCACCCCGGCTTCTTTTCCTATGGCATCTGCGGTCCGCTGATTGTCACCCGTCAGCATCACGACTTGAAGTCCCTGCTTCTTAAACTGGGCTATGGCCTCCCTGGAATCCGGCTTGATGGTATCTGCTACAGCAATGATGCCTAAAAGCTGACCTTCCTCTTCAAAAAACAAAGGTGTTTTCCCCTGAGATGCCAAGGTATCTGCCTTGTTCCGGAATTCCTCGGGCACAGCCACGATACTGCTGATATAAGTCCCAGAGCCTGCATGAAGCTTCTTTCCGTTGATACTGCCTTCCAGCCCGTTGCCGGGAAGTGCCATAAAACTCTCTGGTTCAGGGACTTTGAATCCTGCTTTTTCGCCAAAACTTACGATGGCTTTGGCCAGTGGATGTTCACTCTTTTTCTCCAGGGAACAGGCTTTTAAGAGCAGCTCTTTTTCTTCGATCCAGGAGACAGGGAAAATATCCGTGACAGAAGGATCACCCGATGTTATGGTCCCGGTCTTGTCCAATGCGATGATCTGTGTTTTTCCTGCCGTCTCCAACGCTTCACTGGTCTTAAACAGGATGCCGTTTTTCGCCCCTACACCATTTCCTGCCATGATCGCCACCGGCGTGGCCAGACCTAAAGCGCAGGGACAGGAGATCACCAGGACGGAGATACCTCTGGCCAGGGCAAAACTGACGCTTTCTCCGGCAATGAGCCAGCCGATGATCACGATAATGGCGATGCCTATCACGGCAGGCACAAAAATACCGGACACTTTATCCGCGATCCTCGCAATGGGGGCTTTTGTGGCCGCCGCATCGGATACCATATGCACGATCTGAGCTAAAGTCGTATCTTCTCCCACTCGGGAAGCCCGGCAAGTAAGGAATCCTGACTGGTTCACCGTGGCTGCACTGACCACATCCCCTTCTTTTTTATCCACCGGGATAGATTCCCCGGTAAGAGCTGATTCATTGACTGCGCTGATGCCGGAAAGCACGATGCCGTCTAAGGGAATGCTTTCTCCGGGCCGTACTACGAATATATCCCCTACTGAGACTTGTTCGATGGGGACTTCTTTCTCCTGGTCATCTATCAGAAGTACGGCAGTTTTCGGCGCCAGTTTCATCAGGCTCTTCAATGCATTTGTGGTCCTGCCCTTTGACATGGCTTCCAGCATCTTTCCTACGGTGATCAATGCCGGGATCATAGCCGCGGACTCAAAATAGAGTTCATTGTGATAGATCTCCATCAGATCTGTGTTGACGGCGCCTTTTGTGATCATGCCGCACATCCGGTAAAAAACGCTCAAGGACCATAAAAACGATACAGAAGACCCCAGAGCCACCAGTGTATCCATATTCGGAGCCCCATGGATCAGGGAAGAAAAACCGCTGGTGAAGAATTTCTGATTGATGACCATGACGATCAGTGCCAGGATCATCTGGGTCAATGTAAGGGCCAGATGATTATGCTGAAGAAAGCCGGGGATCGGGAATCCCCACATATTGACGCCCATGGAGATATACATAAGTACCAGAAGAAAGACTGCCGAAAAGATCAGCCGTTTTTTTAGCTTCGGAGTCTCTCTGTCTTTCAGTGCTTCTTCCTCTGCCGCAAAACTGCCGGATGCTTCTTTTTTAGTGGCCGCTCCCTTTATACTGGCACCATATCCTGCTTTCTCCACAGCATTTATGATATCCTGAGAAGAAGCTGTTCCTTCTACACCCATGGAATTTGTCAAGAGGCTCACGGCACAGGAAGTGACGCCGGGCACTTTGGATACGGCTTTTTCTACCCGGGCCTGGCAGGCCGCGCAGCTCATGCCTGTAACGATATATTGTTCCATTTCAACACCTTTTCTTTACTTTACCCTGCCATAATTATCCCATTTATAGAGATCCATTCCATACTCAGAAAAAAGTTCTTCCAGCCGTTCATTTGTGATAAAAATACCCGAACTGCTTCCAAGCACATCTGTTATCTTCAGCTTCTTATCCTGAGGACAGTCAACGATGTAGATATGAGATGTCTTTTTTCTCAGTGTCGAACCCTGGGAAATAAGACTTTCCGTATAGTTGACAGAAATACCTGAGTAGTCAGCATTTTCATCTTTCGGCAGGCCGGAAATACTGATATCATTGCCCTCTCCGTTTAAAGCAAGAAAATCATATCTGACACCGGGAAGTCCTGAAACATCCTTAAGCTGGTTATTTCTCAGATCCACATAGCAGTAATTTTCCAGTTTGTTCAAAGAAGAGATATCAGAAAGTAAATTGTCTGAAAGATAGACTTTCCAAAGTGGTTTATTTTCCAGACCCACAAGATATCTCAAATGGCAGTTCCCGGCACTGATGACTGAAAGAGAGCTCATCGCCTTGCAGACTGACAGATCATCCATAGAGATCCCGGAAATATCCAGTTCTATAACACCTTTACAACCTGCGATCACAGACAGCATCTCAGGATCAAGTGATGTCCGGGCGCATTTAAGCACTTTCAGGGTCTCCCGGCTCTTTTTTATGCATTCTGCTTCCTTACAAGCTGTATCACTGAAATCCAGCTCTTTCAGAACAGTCAAGTCGTCAAAGGCTGTCATGGAGTCCAGTCCAGATCCGGAAACATTCAGTTTTTCTATTGAAAGTGAATTAAGATTTCCTGAAAAAGAGGATATCTTTGTATCACTTATATCAAGGTTCTTTAGTCCCTCCAGAGGAATCAGACTGTCTGCCTCCTTGACAGGGCAGCCTGAAATGTCCAGGAATTTCAATTTTTCTGACTGGTCTAAGGCGGAAATATCTTCCACAGCAGTGTTGTGAAGGTCCAATGTATAAAGCTGCACTAAAGGAAGCAGGGTAATATCTGAAAAACCGCTGTCAGAAAAATCGACCAATGTAAGGTTTTTCAGCTGCGTAAGATCGCCGGATCCCTTAAGACCGCTGTCAGAGATGACTAATTCTTCTATGTCTTCGAGTTTACCGAGAATAGCTGTATAATCCGTAATTCCCGAAACATTCTGGATGGTCAGTGATTCCAGGTTTTTAAGTCTTGATAAATCAGAAAGGTTTGTCTCAACATTGCAGTTTTTAATGGTAAGGGACGTTAAATGTTTCAGTTTATTTAATGATTTCAGGTTCTCATCGGTGATCGTAAAGTCATCAAGCGTAATATATTCAGTATTTCTGTCGACGGTCTGATCATTGCTGATCCTGACCGTCCGGATCAGTTTCATGAGAAACAGCCCCGCGGCTACTGCCAGGATAATGATGAGAAGACGGAAAAACCTCTTCTTTCTTCGCCCTTTATGCTTTGTGTCTATGTACTGAAGACTTACTTCCGGATCCTTTTCTGATCCAGGGAAGGATGCCATCTGTTCAACAGCAGCCATATCTTCATCTGTGATCTTACGGATGTCGTCAGCGGAAGTTTCAGAATATCTGTCTGTTTTCTGATCAGGCTGAGACTCTGCGGCAACCTTTTCCATGTCTTCGGATTTCTTACAGGGAAGAAGCATTTCTGCGCTGAACAGCTTTTCCAGAAAGTCTGCTTCACTGGCATATTTATATTTTAAGATACACTGCTGGGAAGAAAGCTGCAATTCCATTCCGGGAGACATTTCTGTCGGAGTCATAATGACTCCCAGGAAGGGTTTCTGTTTTGAAAGCGCATATGTTACTTCCCTGCGGCAGTTGGATGACTCTATCGATTCCGGTGAAATAAACGCCAGAAATACTGACGCCCGGTTCAAATGGTCTGCGATATATTCCGGCCATTCACTGCCCGGGGCGATGCCATCATCGTACCAGATCCGGTAGCCGGAACGCTCCATCTCTTCCATAATGGCAATGATCTCAACAGAGTTTTTGTGAGCATAGCTGACAAATATATATTTTTCCTCCCCTTCATAAGGAGTAAATCCTGCTCTTTCCATAGTGGGTCTCTCCATATTCTGCAGCTGAGCCTGTACCTATCTGCATAACAGATTATTTCATAAGCTTCTGTATGGTCTTTACAAAATCATCGATAGCTTCATCATCCCCGTTCCTGATATCTTCTGAAACACAGCTTCTGATGTGGCATGCCAGCAGCTCTTTATTAAAACTGTTCAGGGCACTGGTCACCGCGGATACCTGGTTTAGGATATCCGGGCAATACACATCCTCTTCTATCATTTTCTGGATGCCGCGGATCTGGCCTTCTGCCATCCTAAGCCGTTTCAGCAGTGTTTTTTTCTCTTCTTCTGAACGGATCTTTTTTCTATGGTCGTTTTCATGGCAGGAAAGATCTGATGTCATGAATGCCTCCTGTAACATGCATAAATATACCCCCGGGGGGTATTATGATCATATACCTCCCGGGGGTATTTGTCAATACTATCTTTTTAAAATAGTTATATTAAGATCAGATCTCCAGATCCACGCCTGTCCGGCTGTAGTTCTTCGGCCGGTTGGGGAATACCCTGGGACCCGGAGGCGGATAAGCAGCCATCAGTTCATCGTCAAAATCTGTTTCAGAGCGGATCACTCTGTCAAAGATCATGATATTGGACTTATCAGCTTCCACCGGTTTCCATTCAGGAATCAGGTCATTATTCGGATCACCCTTGGCGCCTAAAGAAAGCCAGGCTGTAGTCATGGCATCTTCCAGTTTATCAGACTCGCCGGGAACAAAGGCAGACTCTAAATACCTTGCATTGTGGAACATGAAAGGTTCTTCCGCATTATGCCAGGCTGTCACACCGCCGTCCCAGTCAGACTCGAAGGAGAACATATACTCGAAGATGGGGGCTGTGGCATTTTTCGCCCTGTCTTTACAGAATTCGATAAGGGCCGGCCTCATGCTGATATCTGTATAGAGGGCGTCAATGATCCTGTGATCCGGATAAGCCTTTTTGAAACCTGCAACGATGGCATCAGCCTTGTCGCCGTATTTCTCTTTGATCATCTCATAAGCTTCCTCATCCGTATAATCATTTTTGGACTGAGGCAGCTGGAAGATGGCGCTGTGAGCCATTTCACCCAGGTTGGAACCTACGATCATGGGAATGTGCAGGGATTCTTTCCTCCAGCCTGTATGGGCAGGATTTCCGTAATAATAATCATCATCCGTTATGGGCGACCACATGGGCAAAGGTTTCCCTTCCTGGTTCAGCTGATAGATGGTCTTCAGCACTGCCGCAGAAAGATCATACCAGGAGACTGTCTCGATCTCTTTGATGGTCTCTTTGGTGAGATGCAGGTTCTTTACGATATAATCCGCCACCATCTGGTTATTCTTCCGCTGGTTGGGATCCCAGGAAAGCCGGGCGCCGCCGGACTGCATGACAGCCTTATGGAACAGACCATCCGCTGCCGGGGTCTGCAGCATAGCCAGCACTTTTCCGCCGCCGCCGGACTGGCCCATGATGGTCACATTGTCCGGATCGCCGCCGAAGTTCTTGATGTTCTCTTTCACCCACTTAAGGGCCCAGACAAGATCTGCCAGACCTGCAACACCTGAGTATTTATATTCCTCTCCGTAGTTGGACAGATCCAGATAGCCCAGCACGTTCAGACGATGGTTCAGGTTTACCACCACCACATCGCCGAATTCAGCCATACTGTTGCCGTCATAAGCATACAGCTCTACGGAAGAGCCGCCCGACCATCCGCCGCCGTGGAACCACACCATGACCTGCTTCTTTGCTTCCGGATCGATGGATTTCGTCCAGATGTTCAAATACTGGCAATGCTCATTTTCCGGCCAGAGATAATGGGGGACATAAGGCTCATCGTGCGCAAGACCTGTGGTGATCTGACTGGAAACATAGCCATAGACCAGGGCTTCTTTAACACCCTCCCAGGGTTCTACGTCATGGGGCAGGTGGAAGCGTTCCGCGTCTGCATATTTGATGCCGCGGAAAATATAAGTGCCCTCCACGATGGCGCCGCGGACTTTGCCGGCTTTTGTCTGTACGACAGCTTTATCATGGCCGGTAATGACCGTCTGGGTAAGTTTACGCATGTACATAATCTAATCTCCTGTTTAAAGATCAAGGGGGGTGGGGACACCTCATCCGGTCCTTCGGACCACCTTCCCCTCAAGGGGAAGGCAGTACCTCATCCGGCCCTTCGGGCCACCTTCCCCTCAAGG
>CACZSO010000266.1 GCA_902783795.1 uncultured Eubacteriales bacterium | reverse complement strand
GATACAGGACTTGAACCTGTGACCCTCCGCACGTCAAGCGGATGCTCATACCAGCTGAGCTAATCGTCCATTACGTTATCACGCAAACAATAAATTACCACAAATGAAGAAAATAAGCAAGTGTTTTTTTAGTTTTTTTAGAATATAAACACTAATGTCCGAAGAAGCATCAGGATCCCGCCGATAAAAACCAGGACGAATGCACCCATCAGCACTCTGATCAGGATAAAGCCGGCACCCATGGCCAGGATGGTAAAGAGCCCGGAGCCTAAACCTCTTCTCTCTCTCCTTCTTCCGAACAGAAGATACAGTACAAATAAAATGATCAAGATTTTAAACATATCTGTAAGCCTCCTTTGTAAACAGATCAGCCATTCTCTGCTTTTTTTGTTTACAGCGCTTATTATAACAGCTGAGGAAGACTTAAATAAAGGGCTGCCAGTGCGGATTAGATACATTTATTTTGTCTATAAACAAGCGGAGTCCCCGGCACGCCGGAGACTCCGCCCATGGAAGGATAAAAATGAAACAGAAAGAAAATGTTACAGACTATAAGTTCCCTGGATCTCCGGATCATCAAAGATCATATCCAGGTATCTGGCAGCCTCACGAAGGGCCGGCTTCACATTGCCGAATACACCGGCGCAGTGATGGATGTAGGGCCCGAACATGAAGTGCTCTTCCCATCTCTTCCAGTCAGAAACTTCAAAGTAAACATAAGTACCGGTGGTGTAGGGGCCTTCTACAGACTTGCCTTCGCCGCCGAAGAGATAATTCTTGCCGTTCAATGCGCCATACCGGCAGACAGTTATATCGCCGTCTTTCAGCTGGAACTGAGCCAGACCATTCTTAACACCGGCTTCGCAGCTATCCTTCTTCAGAGAATAGGGGAAGGGACCGCAGTGCCACAGAAGTTCTGCGTTGTCATTGAAGGGATGGCGGATGGTAAGGTCTGCAAAGAAGCAGCTCTCACGGTCTAAGTTAACGGCACGCATGATCTCCATGGTCAATGCACCGTAAACGTCGGTCTCACAAGCCATGGGATAACCAAGATCTGTAAGCTCACCCAGATTCATGCAAGCTCTGTCGCCTCTGAAACCGCCGCCGGGAAGTCCCAGACCCAGGGTCTGTCCCACAGGCCAGCATTCCAGACATCCCACATGACAGCCATTGGCATCCATAGCCTGCTCAAAGGCTAATGTAATGGCCGCATGGCGGGTGACCAGCGTCGGATCTGTTTCGCCCCAGTTGAAGCGTTTGATCAGGTCTTCTTTGTACTGCTTGAACTCTTCACCGTCTTCTTCGATGATCTTGTCAGCCATAGCGGATACCTGGTAGGGATCGATAGGAACGGTCACGATGCCGTACTTTGTAGAAAGATCAGCCTCATCCGCGGTAACACTTAAGAAGGAAGCGGGCCGGGAACCGAATTTAGCGATCCTCAGGCCTTTCACAGCCTTGACCACGGAAGCGGCACGGATAAACTGGTCATAACCATGTTTGAATTCATCGGTTTCCGGATCTACGTTGAAGATATAGCTGAATTTTACGCCCAGGCTGGCCAGGACTTTAGTTGCAGCAAAGATACCGCACTGGATATCGCCGGAAAGACGGGCACCGTTCTCTTCCGGAGCAGGATCTCTTGCGCCCCAGACCAGGGTGGGTACCTTCAGCTGAGAGGCAATGGTTGAAACAGACTCTTCATTGCCGAAATCCAGAAACTCAAGGAAGATAGCGTCTACGCGGGCCTTGATGAATTTGTCAATGACTGCCTGGCAGTACTTGGGATCCGCGATAATGCCATATTCGCAGATATCGTCAATGTCCACATATTCGACCACGTCTGCGTCGATCTGGCTGAAAACATCGTAATAGCGCTGTTTCTGGGGAAGAGCCGCCTCAAGTCTGAAGGGGTGGCGTTTGGTAGGAATCAGGCCTATCCTGATTTTAGGCATTTTGTACATACAAAAAACTCCTTTCCTCGGTTTACAATCTGATATTATTATAGCCTTTTTCTCTCCTGATGGAAATATTCCTAATAGCGGATTTTTCTTGTCATTTTATCAAGTATGCGTTTTTATCATCCAAAAAAGTCCGCCTGATCTCTCAGACGGACTTTCAAAGGTTATTTCATGATATCAGGGACCCGGTCTCAGATGAGCTTTAAAGTATCCCTGGCGATGGCTAGCTCTTCATTTGTCGGAATGACAGCGATCTTGATGGTGGAATCCGGAGTAGAAAGCACTACCTGCTTACCGTAAGCCTTCAGATTCTCTTCTTCGTCGATCTTCACGCCCAGGAACTCCAGGTATTCGCAGACCATGCGTCTTACCGTGGGGCCATTCTCGCCGACACCGGCGGTGAAAACGATGGCATCTGCACCTTTTAAGATGGTATTGTAGGCGCCGATGTACTTCACAAGACGGTGGACATAGGCAGCCATGCCCATCTGGGCTTTCTCATTACCCTCGTTCATGGCAGCTTCAATGTCGCGGAAGTCAGAAGAAACACCGGTCAGCGCCAGCATACCAGACTGTTTGTTGAGGACATTCAGGGTGTCATCCACCGTCCAGCCTTCTTTATTCGTGATGAACTGGACCACAGCCGGATCCGCATCGCCGGAACGGGTGCCCATGATCAGGCCTTCCAGAGGGGTAAGGCCCATGGAAGTATCTACGCAGACACCGCCGATGGAAGCAGAGATGGAAGCGCCGTTTCCTAAATGGCACACGATAACTTTACCCTTTTCGGGATCCAGGTCCAGATATTTCAGAGCTTCATGAGAAACAAAATCATGAGAAGTGCCGTGGAAGCCATAGCGGCGCACACCGTATTCATCATAGTATTTATCCGGGATGGCATACCGGTAAGCCTTGGGCTCCATGCCCATACCGAAGGAGGTGTCGAAGACTGCCACATTCTTTTTGCCGGGCATGGCTGCTTCACACGCTTCGATACCGATCAGGTTAGCCGGGTTATGCAGCGGGCCCAGGTCGAAGCACTCACGGATAACATCTTTGACATGAGGGGTCACCACGCAGGACTGGGTGATCTCTTTGCCGCCGTGCAGGACACGATGGCCGATGGCGCCGATCTCATCAGAAGAGGCGATCACGCCGTGTTCCGGATCCATCAAAGCTTCCATGACCAGCTCTACCGCTCTTTTATGATCCGGCATGGGGGTCTCGATCTCATAATTTGCCTTTCCGGCCGGACGATGGGTCAGCTTAGAGCCGTCGATGCCGATGCGCTCGCAGAGTCCTTTCGCCAGGACAGACTCATCTTCCATATCGATCAGCTGATATTTAAGAGATGAACTGCCGCAGTTTAACACTAAGATCTTCATATTTTCCTCCTTAAGGTTGTTCATTGATTATATCAGGATGCGCCTGCATGTAGGCACGCACATCTTCCTTTAACTGGTTCCAGGCATCCGGATTTTCCACATAATATTTCGGGCAGTCCTTTCCGGATACATCGTGATGGCGGATCAACGCGTCTGCTGTAAGGTCATACTGTTCACAGAGATAAGCGCAAAGCCTGATCAGGGAATTATAAGTAGCCGGATTAAACCTCCCGCCCCAGTCCGGATGACAGTTTTCTATAGAGATAGTGTCCTCATTCCTCGGGTAGTTCGCGTAAGCCATTTCATTCGCAGGCACTACATACAGGATCTCCCCGCCAAGGCCTATGATGAAGTGGGAGCTGACACCTATCTGCTCCTTATCCTTAAGATTCGCGAAATATTCCCGGTTCCCTTCTGCCGTAGAGCCAGGATTGGCCACCCAGTGAACTACGATGTTATTCACCTTAGTCAACGGAATCTGGGGTCTGGAATAAGGGTTGGGATCCAGGAACTCCTGGGTGATCCAGGAAGTGACCGGAAGGATCCCCGTCTCTATGGCTCTTCCCGCTGGCTGCGGCTGAGTTTCTGTCTGCGGAGGAGTATCCGTTACCGGTGGAGTATCGGGAGAAGGCTGTGTTTCCGGCGGCTCTGTTGCTTTGGGAGATGTCTGGGCTTCAGCTGTGTCCTCCGTGGAATTTTCTTTATTCCTGTCCCGGGAATACCCGGCCTCTTCTTCTCTTCTTTCCGTGGTCTTCTCTGCAGGTGCCGATGTTTCCGGCACTTCTTCAGAATGTTTTTCGGTACTTTCCGAAGGAGCTTCCGTGCCTTCTTTATGTTCTTTTATTGTAATGAATATTGAACCTGATATGATCAGGAACAATGTTAAGATCAGTAATGTGAGAAAAAAGCGCTTCTCTTTTTGCGCCATAGGTTTGTCCTCGAAATCGCTTTACTTTTGAGCCGTTTTATACTAAAATATACAAGTCTTTTGTCCTGACGGCCGATGTCTCATGGTCTTGTGTTTTTCTTAAGACGGACACCATGGTTATTATAAAGTATCCTCCGCCGATTGTAAAGCCTAAAAAGCAAGAAACACCGGGCCAGATAAGTTCAAAAACCAGGGAAGCACTTTGATCAGCGTTTTCTTAATTTACATAAACCTAAGACTCTATAATTCTGTCCTTATGGATAGGATATCTCATGTCTTAAGGGGAGTACCTATCAATGAAAGATAAGATCCTGAACAGCAGCTTCATCCAGACCCTCAGCCGGCTGAAGCTGGTACAGAAGCTGAAAGAAAACAGGTTTTTCTCCAAAATACTGAATTACGAAGTGATCACTTATGTGATCGTCGGCGCCATGACTACCGCCATCAACTGGATCGTCCATTTCCTGATGCCCCGTTTCGGGACCTCCGGCCTGGACGTAGCATTGGCTTCTATTGCAGCCTGGTGTGCGGCCGTAGCCTTCGCCTTTCCGGCAAATAAGGTTTTTGTTTTTGACAGTACTTCCTGGGAACGCCGTACCGTTATCCGCGAACTTGTGCCTTTTGTCACCGCCCGTCTGCTCTCTCTGGGCTTTGATGCACTTTTCATGTTCATCACCGCCGGAAGGCTTCATTTTAACGAGCCATTAATGAAGATCCTGTCCAGCATCATCGTCCTGACAGCAAATTATATAGCCAGTAAATTCCTGATCTTTAGAAAACAGGAAGGATCGGAAAATAAAGAGCCTGATCTCCCGGAATCATCTGAATAAAGAGGGAACGTAACTTGAAACTTATACAACAGCCAGCTGAAAAAAAACACTTCATGAAAAAGGCCGGACCTTACCTTGTGGCCTTTTTCCTTCCCGTATTTGTCATGTGCATCGTTTTTCTGGAGCGCGGTTTTTACCCCTTCGGAGACCGGTGCTTCTTAAGAACTGACCTGTATCACCAGTATGCTCCCTTTTTCCAGGAACTGAAAAAGAAGTTCTCAGAAGGCGGTTCTTTGTTTTATGACTGGAACATCGGCGCCGGCACGAATTTCTGGGCGCTGTCCGCCTACTATCTCGCCAGTCCTCTGAACCTGCTGGTGGCCTTATGCCCTCAGAAATACATTATTGAATTCATTACTTTCATGATCGTGAATAAAGAGGGCCTTTGCTCTCTTACGGTGGCTTATTACCTGAATAAACGGCATAAAAAGACTGGGATCACTGCCTATCCGGCCGCTTTCTTCGGCACTTTCTATGCATTGTCCGGCTATATGTGTGCTTATCAGTGGAATGTCATGTGGCTGGACTGCCTGTGGCTGTTCCCTCTGGTGATCATGGGGCTGGAACGGCTGGTGAAAGAAGGCAAGGGACTGCTTTACGGCGTGACCTTAGGTCTGTGTATCTTCTCCAACTACTACATAGCCATTATGGTCTGCATGGGCGTGGCCGTCTGGTGCTTCTTCCTTCTGGGGACAGAGCCGAAAATGCGCAAGAATTTCGGCACCAAGCTTATCAAGTTTCTGGGTTATACTTTCCTGGCTGTGGCCCTGTCAGCTGTATTTCTGTTCCCGTACATCCGTTACTTTAACATGACAGCTTCCGCGGATTCCACCTTCCGATGGGAGTGGTATTCCTATTTCTCTGTCTTTGACATGGCCTCCCGCCATCTCTTCCTGGTGGATGTGCATACCGGACTGGACCACTGGCCCAATATCTTCTGCGGTGTCATGGTCTTTCTGGGCCTGCCCCTGTACTACCTGAATAAAAAGATATCTCTCAGGGAAAAACTGGGCTATACCGTGGTCCTGATCTTTTTCTATTTCAGCTTTTCCACCCGGTCCATGGATTACATCTGGCATGTATTCCATATCCCGAACTCCCTGCCCTGCCGCCAGGCATTTATCTATGTTTTCCTGCTGATGATCATGTGCTACCGGGGCTTCATCGGGATCAAAGAACGCTCTTACAGAGATATCACTTTCTGTCTCATCTGTTCCCTCATCTTTGTCTTCCTGGCAGAAGAATTCCAGACGGATGAGACCTATTTCCACAATTATGTATTCTACGGTTCTGCCGTCCTGCTGATCCTGTACACGATCCTCATTTATCTGTACCGCCGCGGCAGGTCCTATAAGGATGTGCTGGTGATCGTACTGCTGGCCCTGTGCTGCATCGAGAACACGCTGAACACCTCCGTTACATCGGTCCCCACAGTAGGAAGGTCAGACTATACCAGCTATGACAACGGCGTCCGGACGATCATGAAAACCATCCGGGCACAGGAGGGTGATAATTTCTACCGCGTAGAGAAAATGACGCTCCGAACGAAAAATGACGGAGCCTGGCTGGATTATCCTTCCCTGTCCACCTTCTCTTCAGTCGCCAATAAAAACCTGACCGCCTTTTATAAGAAACTGGGCATGGAATCCTCTACCAACGCCTACGGTTCCACCGGTCAGACGCCTTTCATCGATATGCTGACAGGAGTGAAATACCTGATCTCCACTAAGGAAGTCACTCATCTGGAAAACATCTACACAGACTACGACAACAACGGCGCCAATGTGTATATGTACCGGAATAATTATGTGCTCCCCTTAGGCTATGTGCTGGATACGGAGCTGTTGAATGAGTGGAACACCGCCGCTTTGACACCGCTGGAAGTCCAGAATGATCTGGCTAAGCTGATCGCCGGCCAGGAAGATCTGTTTGAAGAAATAAAGCCGAAGGTAGATATGGACCTGACCATCACCCTGAATGTTCCGGAAGATGGATATTATTATATCTACTCCACAAAGACCGGACCTAAGAATGTTCAGGTGACCCATGCTGAATTCACGAAAAAGTTCACAGATCTGAACCGTTCCTATACCATGGACATCGGCTGGTGCAACGCCGGCGAGACCATTACCCTGAAGAATCCTGATACGGACTCCGACAGGAAGATCGATGCCCGGCTCTACCGCTTCCGTTCCGAATTAATGGACGATGTATATGAAGCCTTTGCGGCCAAAGGACTTCTGGAGGTGGAATCCTATACAGACACCCAGGTCAATGCCCATATAGACGTCAAGGAAGCCGGCACCCTGTTCACCACCATCGCAGCTGAAGAAGGCTGGGAAGTCTTTGTAGATGGGAAGAAGGTGGAATATGGTGTATTCCAGGATGCTTATATCACCCTGGATCTGACAGAAGGTCCGCATACCATCGTCTTCAAGTTCCATGTGCCGCTGTTTGCCATCAGCCTGATCATCACCCTGCTTTCTGTAGCAGCTTTTATCATGATCGGTCTTCTGGGAAGAAAGAACGGACTCAGACTTCGTCCTTCCCGGGAAAAAGAAACCATCGCTGATGATGATCCGTCGCCTGCGCTCTTTGCCGGGGCGGAAAGCGAAGGTTCTGATGATATAAACACAGATGAAGCTGATGCTGACAGCACAGATGACCCAGATACCATTCTTTCTGTCAGTGATCTTTTGAACCGTCTCCTTCCTCCGGAAGAAGACCTGGAAGGGGAAGCTGATGATCTTGCCGAAGGAAGCCAGGAGGAACTGATCCCGGAAGATTTCCTTTCAAAAGACGATGTTCCGGATGGAATCGTCATAGAGAATGAGACTTCGGAGATCGTCATGAAACTGATGGATGAAGAAGCCTCTTCAGATATTCAGGATAAGGAGTTTTGATATGACACAGAAACCAGTATTAATGGACGGAGCCATGGGCACCTTATTATGGCAGGAAGCCGCCAAAGCCGGCCTTCCCAAGACCCCGGTGTGGATGTATAACCTGACAGCCCCTGAACTGGTGGCTTCAGTCCACGAGCGTTATATAAATGCCGGTGCAGGAATGATCCTTACCAACACTTTCACGGTGAACGCCCTGGAGGTCGGAAAATACCAGGGATATGACCTGAAAGAAGTCATCCGGACCGCAGTCGGCACCGCAAAAAAGGCAGCAGAAGCTTCTGGAAGAGATGTGAAAGTCGGTCTGGACATCGGCCCTCTCCCGGCCATGCTGGAGCCCTTCGGTGAAATGGAGGAAGACGAAGCCAAAGCTATCTACAAAGAAGTCATGGATGTCGGGACTGCCTGCGGGGTGGATGCCATCGTCATGGAAACTTTCTATGATCTTAACATGATGGCTGCCGCCTGTGAAACAGCTAAGACTTACGGTCTGAAAGTAATGGCTTCCATGACCTTTGAAAAGAACGGGCGCACCTTTATGGGCAATACTCCGGAAGAGGTGGTGGAAGTGCTGACAGAGATCGGTGTGGATGCCCTGGGCCTCAACTGCTCTGTAGGGCCGAAAGATGCCCTGCCTGTGATCCAGGCTTTCGCTGCTTTAACTGATAAACCCCTGATCCTGAAGCCCAATGCCATGTCTGATATGGACCAGCAGGAAGAAGGCAGACTGAAAGTACCTTATACCAGGGAAATGTATATTGAAGATCTGAAACCGGCGCTTCCCTATGTTTCCTATGTGGGTTCCTGCTGCGGGACAGACGAGACTTATACAAAAATGATCGGAGAATTATTATGATCAATTATGATTTTTTAAATGATGACCTGGAAGCCATGGTTACCGATGTCCCTCATTTCATCTCTAACCTGGCCAATGCATCAGCGCTGCTTTTTGATACTCTTCCGGATCTTAACTGGGCCGGCTTCTATCTTCTGGAGGGTGATACCCTGGTGCTGGGCCCCTTTCAGGGAAAGATCGCCTGTGTGGAGATCCCCATGGGTGCCGGTGTCTGCGGAACAGCGGCTCAGAAAAAAGAAGCGCTGCTGGTGCCGGACGTACATCAGTTTGAAGGACACATCGCCTGTGATTCTGCCTCGAATTCAGAGATCGTGATCCCCCTGATCAAGGATGGCCTGGTCAAGGGTGTGCTGGACATCGACAGTCCTTCCTATAACCGGTTTTCCGAAGAAGACCTGGAGGGATTAAAGAAATTCGCCTCCATTTTAGAAGAAAAAGTCTTTTAAGATAGATATGTGAACATGAAAAAGCTCCCGGGGAACGGGAGCTTTTTTATAGTCATTTTCCTTTATTTCAGCGGGTTTTCGTAAAACTCACGGATCTCCTCATATCCCTGGGCCTTCAGCTGTTCTTTCTGGAATTTCCGGTTCTTGATCATGGCAGCTGTCAGCACGGTCTTACCGTTCTTTCTCTCTTCTGCTGCCAGTTTCAGGACCTCGGACGTCTTTTCCGCCGATAATCCTTTTTCCATCAGAAAGGCTGTCTTAGCCTTACTTCCCGGCACCTTATAACCCTGTTCCATCAGGATAGTGATCATCCGCTCAAAACCGATGGAGAAACCGCAGGCCGGGGTCGCCTGGCCTAAGAACTTGCCCACCATCTCATCATAACGGCCGCCGCCGCCCATGGAGGATGAGAACTGAGGCACGGAGATCTCAAAGATGGGGCCGGTATAATAGCCCATGCCCCGCACCAGGGTCGGATCAAAGATCAGTTCCGTTTTTCCGTCAAAAGAGGAGGTCACCAGGGTAAAGATCTCCTTCAGGTTCTCAGCGATATCATCGGAAAGCTGTCCCTGAAGGGCTTCTTTCATGGCATCCACGGCATCGGTCCCTGCTTTGCCGGCCACGGCCGAAAACAGGCCCAGATACCTGCCGGCGGCTTCTTCACTGAGTCCCAATGCCAGCAGTTCCTGTCTCACTCCGTCTTCCCCGATCTTATCCATCTTATCCAGGATGATGAACATTTCATCATACATATCTTCGGAAAGACCGGAAAAAGCTGCCATAGCTTTCAGGATCCGGCGGTCATTGATACGGATCTGGAATTCATCAAAGCCCAGCCGGGTCAGTACCGTCGCCATAGCTGTAATAAGCTCGGTTTCCGCCAGATTCGTGGCATCCCCGAGAATATCTATGTCGCACTGATAAAACTCGCGGAAACGGCCTTTTTGAGGTCTCTCAGCCCGGAATACCGGCCCGATCTGCAGCGCCTTGAAGGGCTTGGGCAGTTCTGCCTGGTGATTCGCATAATAACGGGACAGGGGCATGGTCAGGTCATAACGAAGCCCCGAGTCTGCCAGGTCGTTTTCTTCCTTTGCTTTGGTAAGATCAAACTTCTCGCCCCGTTTCATGATCTTAAAGATCAGTTTTTCATTTTCGCCGCCCTGCTTTCCCTGGAGGTTCTCCATGGATTCCACGATAGGGGTCTCCATTTCAGTAAACCCGAAGGACTGGTAGGTGCTGCGGATCACGGAAAGCACATACTGACGGATCTCCATCTCCTCCGGAAGAATATCTCTCATGCCATTGACTGGTTTCTTAATCATGTTCTGTCTCCTGATTTCATATATTTACAGCAATCCAAGCTCTTTTAAGACTTCTTTTACATAATCGGTGTCCGAATGCACATATTTGACCCCCATCTCTTCCTGCCAGTTTTCATGGCCCAGGCCGAGGATGGTGATCAGGTCTCCTTCCTGCGCATTTTCCAGCGCATAGCGGATGGCTTCCCGGCGGTTTTTGATGGCGATGTAATTCGGATTTTCCGCTTTATGGAGGCCTGCCTTGATATCCTCTAAGATCGCCTCAAAAGTCTCCCACCGGTTGTGCCCAGAGGTAACGATAGAAAAGTCTGCCAGTTTTCCGGCGGCCTCTCCCATGCCGTAGCGCCGTCCTTTTGAACGGTTACCGTCTGCCCCGAATACGCACACCAGCCGTTTCGGCCGATATTCCCTCAGGGCTGACAAATGGTGCCAGGCTGAGGCCCCGTTATGAGCAAAGTCTACACACACAGAGAATTTCCCTTTATAGACGATGTCATCCCGTCCTTTGATATGGATGTCCGCCAGTGCCTTCTTCATATCCTCCGGCTGTACCCCCATGTGGTCAGCCACGGCTATGGCTGCCAGGGCATTCCATACATTGAAGTCTCCCGGAAGATTCAGCCAGAAGCTGTCTTCTATCTTACCGGCAGTCCTGAAGGAGATCCCCGGCTGGTCCTCTTCTTCATCAAAGGTCTTTTCTATATCAAAAGCCCGGTAAAGAGAACGCTCGTCTGAGCCGAACAGTTCATATGGCACCTTTACCAGTTTGATAAAATCATCATAAAACTCATCGTCCCGGTGGATAAAGCCCAGCCGGGAATGATTCAGCACTTCCGCCTTCCAGTACATGTAATCTTCAAAGGATTCATGCTCATTAGGGCCGATGTGGTCTCCTTCCTGCAGGTTCATGAAAATGCCATAGTCAAACCGGATCCCATCTACCCGGTGGTATTTCATGCCCTGGGATGAAACCTCAAACACACAGGTATCCACCCCTTCATCCGCCATGGTCCGAAGATACATCTGGGTCTCATCATAGTCCGGCGTCGTATTGGCCAGATCATGGACTGTCCCGGAGAAGATGGCGCCGTTAGTGCCGATGGTCCCCACCTGATGACCGCCCTTTTCCAAAATAGATGCCAGCATATGGGTGGTGGTAGTCTTTCCTTTGGAACCGGTAACAGCGATCATGGTCATCTCTTCCGCAGGATTTCCGTAAAGTTCGCAATAGATACAGGCACCGGCTTCCCGGGTATTCCTTACCCGGATCACGGTGGCATCACATCCTTCCGGCAGGACGATGTCCTTTTCCGTAACGAAAGCTTTTATGCCTTTTTCTGCCAATCCGGAGATGACCTCCGGATCATGGGTATCAAAGCGGGTGCCGGAGGTGCAGATAAACAGTCCCCCCTCTTCCGCTTTCCGGTTATCTCTGAAAACTCCGGAAATATCCCTGTCTTCCGGTCCGGCTATGATCTCATAGGGTATTTTCTTTAAAAGTTCACTGATCTTCATCATTCTCACCTGAAGGGATTCGTTTCCCGGTAGGCTGTAGGCGTCATATGGAAACGGTTGTCAAACAGGGCATAAAATACGTTATTATGGTGGAAACCGGAGGCCTCGATGATGTCCACCACCGGCAGCCGGGTATTCCTTAAAAGGTCCGCGATATGCCTTAAGCGTACATCGGTCCGGTATTCGGTAAAGCTCATGCCGGTCTTATCCAGGATGATCCGGCTTAACTGGCGGCGGCTCAAAGAAAAAACTTCCTCCAGTTCCGGCAGGGCAACATCTTCAAAATGCTGTTCGATATAACGGATAACTGCATCCTCCGGACTTTTCTCTTTTATAAGAGCCCCCATCCTGTAGTTCACGCTGCCGCACAGTTCTATGAGACCGGCTTCCAGAAGCACCGGGAAAAGATCCGGGTTCTTTGTGTCATCCGTGTCAAAAAGGTCTATCAGACGCAGGATGCTCCTGGGATACAGGGAGGCACCGCTGATGAAATGCAGATAAGTCCTGTCCGCTTCTTTTTCCGCCGCTGTCTTAAAGAAAACACCGGCATCATGCTGCTGTTTCAGATAGCCGAAATAGTTCTTCATGGCTTTCTTTTTCAGCCGTACTTCATAGACAGAACAGTTCCTGTCCAGGACCGGCAGCATAAAGGAAATGCCGGGCGGGATGATCACCACATCCCCTTCCTCCATCAGTACACTTTCATCACCGGCAAAGACCCTGGTCCTTCCCTTGGGAAGGTAAAAACAGGTAAACCATTCTGCTGCCGAAAAAGGCAGAGGAAGAAAACGAGTCATCTGTCTTACAGATACATCGCCCGCTTCCGTAAAATATAGTTTTTCTGTCTCATATTCCGGATTAAGATGGATGTCCAGGTCTTGAGATGATAAATACTCATCCATTCTGGGAAGCATATATTCCCGCAAGGCCTGCTGTTCTTCAACACTGGTGGAAGCCGGGTCATAAGGCCCTTCTTTCATACAGCTTTCCAATACCCACTCGATGGAAGTCCAGTCTCTGATAGCCATGGAAACCCCCTGTTTTTTCATTGCTTTTTGGTAAAACACTTCAATGTTCTTTTTAGTATACTACACTCTTCACGGAAAATAAAGCAGAATATGTGAAACACGCTGCCGTGAGATCCTCTTTTAAGAACAGACGGTTTGTGCCATGAGATAAAAAAGGACACCGGCTTTCTGTGCTTTTCACAGAAAAAGACCGGTGTCGCTTCAAAACCTATGATAATTTATCCTTTTCTTACTTCTGCTTTAAGGCCCTCATCTCCGACATCGATGAGAATGGTATCACCTTCATCCACATCGCCCTTCAGGATGATCCTGGCCGCCAGGGTCTCCACATGTTTCTGGATGAACCGCTTTAAGGGCCGGGCTCCATAGGTGGGCTCATAGCCATTATCGATGCAATAGCGAAGGGCATCTTCTGTCAGTTCCACCGTAAGTTCCTTATCAGCCAGCCGTTTATTCACATCATCCAGCATCAGTTTGATGATGGCGCTGATATTGTCCTTTGTCAGCGGTTTGAACAGGATCGTTTCATCCAGTCTGTTTAAAAACTCCGGACGGAAATGATTTCGAAGGTCGTTCATGACCATCATTTCTGTGGCCGGGGCGATCTCGCCGTTCTCATCTATGCCGTCCAGCAGATACTGGGAGCCGATGTTGGATGTCATGATCAGGATGGTATTCTTAAAATCTACTGTCCGGCCCTGGGAATCCGTGATCCGGCCGTCATCCAACACCTGCAGCAGGATATTGAACACATCCGGATGGGCCTTTTCTATCTCATCGAAAAGCACCACAGAATAAGGTTTTCTCCGGACTGCTTCTGTCAGCTGGCCGCCCTCATCATAGCCCACATAGCCCGGAGGCGCTCCGATGAGTCTGGACACGCTGAATTTCTCCATGTACTCCGACATATCGATACGGACCATGTTCTTTTCATCATCGAAGAGAGCTTCGGACAAGGCTTTTGCAAGTTCCGTCTTACCCACACCAGTGGGGCCTAAAAACAGGAATGAACCAATGGGCTTGGAAGGATCTTTAATGCCGGCCTTAGACCTTAAAATGGCTTCTGTGACCTTTTCCACGCCTTCGTCCTGGCCTACCACCCGTTTATGAAGCTGTTCTGAAAGATTCAGGGTCTTATTCCGCTCGCTTTCATTCAGCTTCGCTACCGGGATACCGGTCCAGCGGCTGATGATCCGGGCGATCTCATCGTCCGTTACGGCCTCATGGACCATCACATTGCCGTTTTCTTTCAACTTTGCCTCTTCTGTTTCCAGTTCTTTCTGAAGGCCGGGAAGCTTTGCGTACTGAAGTTCGGCCGCCTTATTATAATCTGCCCGCTGCTTCGCGATCTCTATCTCTGCGTTCACATCGGCGATCTGTTCCCGAAGTTCTGAAAGATGCGCGATACGGTTCTTTTCATTATCCCAACGGGCCTTCTCTTCATTGAAATGATCTTTCAGTTCTGCCAGTTCTTTCTGAAGCGTGGCCAGCCGTTCCTGTGACAGATGGTCGGTCTCCTTCTTAAGAGCCGTTTCCTCGATCTCCAGCTGCATGATCTTCCGGTTCTCACTGTCCATTTCAGAGGGCATGGAATCCAGCTCTGTCTTTATAAGTGCACAGGCCTCATCCACCAGGTCGATGGCCTTATCCGGCAGGAACCGGTCAGAAATGTACCGGGCGGACAAGGTAGCTGCAGACACCAGAGCGCTGTCCGTAATGGTCACATGATGGAAGTTTTCATACCGTTCCTTTAAACCTCTTAAGATAGAGATCGTATCTTCGATCGTAGGTTCATCCACCAGCACTGTCTGGAACCGCCGCTCGAGCGCCTGGTCCTTCTCGATATACTGACGATATTCGTTCAG
>CACZSO010000265.1 GCA_902783795.1 uncultured Eubacteriales bacterium | reverse complement strand
GGATAAAAAAGAAAAGGAAGCATCAGAGAATACAGAAGAGATCCCGCTTCCCGAAAAAATCTTCGAGGCCCTGAGAAAGATCAAGTACAAGATCAGTGAGATCATCCACAAATTCGACCCGGATGGCCCCTTGATGCAGAAACTTGATTTCATCACGAATCTAAGGACAAAACATGCCATCGGCCTGGTGCTCCGTTTTGTGGGAAAACTTCTGAAACACATCCTTCCGAGGAAAGGCTCCGGCTACATTCATTACGGGTTCGATGATCCCTCTCTGACAGGAAGGATCCTGGCAGGAGCAGCGGCATTGACACCGCTTCATAAAAACGAGATCCGGATACAGCCGGATTTCCAGGAAAAGGTCTTTGAAACGGATGCCGTGCTGACGGGCAAGATCGTATTAGGATACATTGTCGTAAAGGCTGTGGCTCTGGTACTGAAGAGAGATGTACTGTTTGTACTGAAGAATTATAAAAAGTATTTTTAACGCTGAAATTAATTAAGGAGGTGCCTTATGGCGCATGATAACGGACAGTTCAATGAATCAGTAAGAACTCTTTTAAGCGGACTTGACGGCTTCCTCGCCTCGAAAAGTGTGGTAGGTAATCCGCTGGATGTGAACGGGAATATGATCCTTCCGCTGATGGATATCCAGCTGGGTATCGGCACCGGTGCCTATAACGGGAATTCCATGAGTACCGGCGGCGGTCTGGGTGCCAAAATGACACCTTCTGCGGTGCTCATCGTGCGGCCTGACGGCGGCACGAAACTGGTGAGTATCAAGAACCAGGATTCCATCACAAAGATCCTGGATATGATCCCGGATGTGGTGGATAAACTGAAGCACAAAGACCCTATGAAGGATCCGGCTGTCAAAGAAGCTGTGGACGGACTGAAGGACAGCGAGACCAGGATCTGACCCGGGGATCTAAAAAAGAAGAAAAAACGTAAGCTGCACAGTTTGTATCTAAACCGTGCTTAGTCTTTACGTTTTGTGAAGATCATTTGTTTCCGGCCGGGATTTTTCTTAAATTTCCGGCCGGAAACCATTTACAAAGGATAATATGGGCCTATAATCGAGTCAGAGCCTGCCTGTAAGAAGAAACTGCAGTCTTCTTAAGTAAACCTCGGGTTTTCAAAATTATCAGAGTTTTTACTTGACAAAACCCGGGTTATAAAGTAAGATATAGGCATACGAACAAATGTTCTATCCGGAGGTATTTATGGACAAAAATGATAAACTGAAAGCATTGAACGCAGCCATCACACAGATCGAAAAAGACTATGGAAAAGGCGCTGTCATCCGTCTGGGTGACGAGAGCGGCCATATGGCAGTGGAAGCAGTCCCCACGGGCTGTTTAAGCTTGGATGTGGCTTTGGGCGTAGGCGGTATCCCCAAGGGACGTATCGTAGAGATCTATGGCCCTGAGTCTTCCGGCAAGACCACAGTTGCCTTGCATATGGTGGCAGAAGTTCAGAAACGGGGAGGCATCGCCGGCTTCATCGACGCAGAACATGCTTTAGACCCGGTCTATGCAAAAAATATCGGCGTTGATATTGATAACCTGTATATCTCCCAGCCGGATTCCGGTGAGCAGGCTTTGGATATCTGTGAGACCATGGTACGTTCCGGGGCCATCGATATCGTGATCGTGGACTCGGTAGCAGCGCTGGTTCCCAAGCAGGAGATCGACGGTGATATCGGAGACTCCCATGTGGGTCTGCAGGCCAGACTCATGTCCCAGGCCATGCGTATCCTGACCGCCTCCATCAGTAAATCCAACTGTATCGTTATCTTCATCAACCAGCTGCGCGAGAAAGTAGGCGTCATGTTCGGTAATCCGGAAACCACTACCGGCGGCCGGGCGTTGAAGTTTTATTCCTCTGTCAGGCTGGATGTGCGCCGGATAGAGTCCATAAAAGTATCCGGAGAAGTGGTGGGCAGCCGTACCCGGATCAAAGTCGTAAAAAATAAAGTAGCGCCGCCCTTTAAAGAAGCAGAGTTTGATATCATGTTCGGCAAGGGCATCTCTAAGACCGGGGATATCCTGGATCTGGCCTGTGCCGCGGGTATCGTGAATAAATCCGGCGCCTGGTTCTCTTATCATGAAGATAAGATCGGGCAGGGAAGAGATAATACGAAACTGTACCTGGAAGAGCATCCGGTGATCCTGGCAGAGATCTCGAACCTGACCAGAAAGTATTTCGGCCTTCCCACGGATGGGCTTGCAGAAGAGCAGGAAAATGAACAGCCGGCAGAGGAGAAGCCTAAGAAAAAAGCTTCTAAGCCCGCTGAAGATGATGTGATCGAGATCGATGTATGAGTAAAGAATATCCTGATGAAACGCCGGAAGATCTGTCAGCAGAAGTGGTGCGGCTCTGCATCATGAAAGCCATGCATTATCTCCAGTATTCCGACAGAACAGAATATCAGCTTCGGCAGAAACTGAAGGAGGGAGAATTCCCTCCTTCTGCTATAGACGAGGCTGTGGATTATGTAAAGAGTTTTCATTACATAGATGACCGGCGGTATGCGGAAAGCTATATAAGGGTAAGCAAGGAAAGAAAAAGTATCCGCGAGATAAGGGAAGGATTAAGGAACAGAGGCATTGACCGTGAACTGGCGGATGTAGTGCTTGAAGAAGCCTTCCCGGATGAGGTCTCAGTCGTAAAAAAGCAGGCTGAAAGAAAATACGGGGCTGCTCTTAAAGAGGACAGAAAGGTGCGGGAAAAAGCTGTCCGTTACTTTTCTTCCCGGGGTTTTTCCTACTCTGTGATCCGTAAGGCCCTGGATGAACTGGATTTTCCGGAGGAGTCAGAGGAGTAACAGAAAACAGGCCGGTCTTACTGATAAAAGAATAAAAGACTTCTTGAAAAAACACAGAATTATAGTATAATAACAGTCAGGTCATTGACAGCCTTACATGCTGTTCATTGACCGGCTACGAAAACCGTCGGCAGGCATGGCGGAATTGGCAGACGCGCCGGATTTAGGTTCCGGTGGAGTGATCCATGCAGGTTCAAGTCCTGTTGCCTGCATAAGCTTGACTGATCCGGGACACAGTTACCGGCTTTCCCCGAAAGCGTGCGGTGTAGTCCACCTTTCACCAAAAAAGAATGTCAGAAAAAAGTGAAAAATATTTTTTGATATTTCTTGACAAACAGGAATCTATCTGTTAGAATGTCCTCTGTTGGCATTTCATGCGGGAGTGTCGGAACTGGCAGACGAGCAAGACTAAGGATCTTGTGGTGGTTACACCGTGTGGGTTCAAGTCCCACCTTCCGCATC
>CACZSO010000264.1 GCA_902783795.1 uncultured Eubacteriales bacterium | reverse complement strand
TGGAGAGATGCGTCTGA
This sequence comes from uncultured Eubacteriales bacterium, assembly GCA_902783795.1. Classification (GTDB taxonomy): domain Bacteria; phylum Bacillota; class Clostridia; order Lachnospirales; family Lachnospiraceae; genus UBA1267. Next base: position 2,795 of record CACZSO010000264.1, on the reverse strand, counting down.
AACCTTTGGAAACCATACGGGAAATGAACATAAAAGGACATTTACTGTCTACTTGACAGGATGTATGGTTCCGATATAATAAAGATAATAAGAGCCTGAAAAGGGTGTGGAAAGAAATGAAACAGATGGCCTGGTCTTGCCTGGAAAGAAAAGAGTAAGGCCATAGAGCCTGACAAAAGACGGAAAGGAATTGATTCACATGGGGACTAAATTAAACACAGTGGCTGAATTAGAAGATAAGTGTGTGGATATCCGCTCACAGCTTCTGACCTTCATCCACCGTATTGGCATGGGCCATCTGGGCGGCGAGCTGTCCATGGTGGAAGTGGCCGTAGCCTTGTATTACAAGTATCTGAATTATGATGTGCTGGATCCGGAGAAGCCGGACAGAGACCGCTTCCTTCTTTCGAAGGGACATTGTTCAGAGACCCTCTACACCATCTTCTCGGACCAGGGCGCTTATACCCAGGATTACATGGTAGAGCATTTTGAAAACCTGGAAGATTACAAATTCGGTATGCATTCGAACCGCTTAAAATGCCCGCAGATCGAAGTTTCTGCAGGCTCTCTGGGCCATGGACTCCCGATAGCTGTCGGCTATGCCCTGGGTGCCCGCTACAAAAAAGAGAACTATCGTATCATCGTTATGATAGGCGACGGCGAGTTCGATGAAGGTACGAACTGGGAAGCCCTGATGTCCGGTGCCCATTATCAGCTGAATAACCTGGTCTGCATCCTGGATAAGAACCAGCTGCAGATGACAGGTAATACCCGCGAGATCATGAACATCGACCCGGTGGCGGATAAGGTAAAAGCTTTCGGCTGGAATGTGATCGAGATCGAGGACGGCAATGATATGGCCCAGGTCTGTGCAGCTTTAGAAAAGCTGCCGGAGCGTGATTATACGAAGCTTGCCAAACCCACCTTCATTATTTCAAATACCGTGAAGGGCAAGGGCGTAAGCTTTATGGAAGGCAACCACAAATGGCATGGCGGCGGCATCGGTGATGAAGACCTGGCCATCGCACTGGCTGATGTGGCTAAGATGAGAAAGGCGTGATAAAATGGCTAATACGACATATGATTTTGATATGATGCTCTCCAGCGCCCGTGAGGCTTACGGAGAGGAGCTGTATAAGATGGCAAAGGAAGGCATCGATTTTGTCTTCACTTACACGGACAATGTAGCGCCTTCTTCTTCTGCAGGAAAACTCCTGAAAGAATTCCCGGAGCGCTGCTTCAACTTCGGTATTGCGGAACCTGACCAGGTAGGCGCTTCTGCCGGTCTGGCCTTAGCCGGAAATACCGTTTTTTCCCAGGTGTTCGGACCTTTCCTGCCGCTTCGTGCCGCAGACCAGATCCACACAGATATCGCCTACAATGATGTAAAAGTACGTCTCATCGGTAGTCATTCCGGTGTTACCGCCGGCGGCGGCCCCACCCACAATGACATCGCTGACCTGGCACTGTACCGGGCCATCCCGAACCTGACTGTCGTAGTACCGGCGGATGCAGACCAGTGCTGCAAATTCATCCGTCTGTCCATGGATTATGACGGACCCATGATCATCCGTATCGACCGGGCAGGTTCTCCGAATGTCTATGCCGGTGATTATGAGCTGGAGATCGGTAAGGCCATCGAGACCCTGGAAGGCACAGATGCTTACATCATTTCCTGCGGATCCAACCTTTATGAGTGCCTGATGGCAGCAAAAGCCATGAAAGAAAAATACGGATCGAGCATAGGCATCCTGGATATGCACACTATTAAGCCTCTGGATACAGAAGCTATTCTTCGTGTGGCAAATAAGACCGGCAATATCGTGACGGTGGAAGATCATTCCATCAACGGCGGCCTGGGCGGCGCTGTGGCAGAGACCCTGTGTGAAGCCGGATATAAAGGGAATTTCAAACGCTGTGCCATGCCGGATAAGTTCGCAGTATTAGGCACACTGGAAGCTATCTATCACCATTATGGGATCGACCGGGACGGCATAGAAGCGAAACTGGTGGATATGCTGGGCCTTAAGAAGTAAAAAGCATAAATGCTTCCAACAGTATAAATAGTAATAATAAAGAAAGCACCTCATCCGCTGTTTCCGGCAGATGAGGTGTTCTTATTATGGGGATGAAGGCTGCTGTCCGAGCAGGGATCCATGGTTTTCTTCGGTTCCTCTTATGTTGGAAAAAGGTCTGCACCGCAGGAAGATAATGAAAAAATGAGGTGTTTCCGCATAAAAGACAGGGTCTTCCCCTTTTTCCGGGACTTGTAATCAATGAAGGGATATGATAGAGTTTAGCTTAAAGAAAAACCGGATGATATTTATTTTATGATACAGGAGGAATCTTTTTATGTGGGAACTTCCGAATCCCTTTCTGGATGCAGAAGGCTGCGTGGCTGAAAAAGAAGACTGGCAGAAGCAAAAAGCTTACCTGAAACAGATCCTGGCCGAGGATCTTTACGGGGAAATGCCGCCGGCACCGGGCAATATCCAGGCAGAGAAAATCTTTGAAAAGAACCTGTGGGACGGGGCAGGGGTCTTTGAGGCATATGAACTTTGCTTCGGGCCGGAGCATATGGTCCGGGTAAAGACCGCCGTGATCCGGCCGGCTGAAGGAAGAGCCTGGCCCATCCTGTTCTGCGGCGGCTATGTGGATGAAGAGATCGCGAGATACGCGGTAAAAGAAGGATTTCTGATAGCGACGCCTCTGACAGATGAGGCTGCTCCTGACACTCCGGCCTATGCAGAAGGGACATTGGCGAAAGCCTATCCCGAGTACAGTTTTAAAGTGAT
>CACZSO010000263.1 GCA_902783795.1 uncultured Eubacteriales bacterium | reverse complement strand
TGTCTGTGATGTCTTCTCTTCTGTGCTGATAGCCACCGGCCGGGATGTCGTTTCTTCACTGCCGGTGTTCTCTTTTGTTTCACTATCTGACGTGACCGCAGCTGTTTCTTCTGTTGAAACAGATGCGCTGGTCTCCTGCTGAGCCTGACCACAGCTGATACTCAGTACGGATGTTAAGATCATGAAGCAGGCCAGGACCCAGGATATTCTTTTAAAATAATTCCTCATGTAAGCCCCCTTATTGATCTGTACTTTCATCAGCGGCTGCCTTCTCTTGCGGGAGTGTTTTCAGAAAACGGTACTGTTCTTTACTTTGTTCATATCCCATGGTCTGGTAGAACCGGTGGGCGCCTATCCTTCCGGCCCCGGAATTTAAGCGCATGGTCCTGATCCCCCGTGCCATAGCCCAGGCTTCCGCAGCCTTTACAAGCCTCCTGCCTATGCCGCGATGCTGCATCTTCTGGCTCACAGCCAGGCCCAATATATTGGCCATAGGCTCAAAATAAAGGACCGCATACTGTTCAACATGGATAAAGCCCACGACCTTACCTTCAAAAACCGCCGTAATGACACATTCGCGTTCCGGCCGCAGATTCTTCAGATTCTGTCGGACCAATGTCTCAGAACATTCATACCCCATCCCTTCCCGACAAAGAACGGCAATGTCTCCGGCATCCGAAAGTCCGGCTTCACGGATCCAGATCCCATCAGAAAAAGTCTCCGGCAGATCATTCGTCTCTTTTGTCTTCTGCCGGCGGTCATCTGTGATCATATATTTCACTTGTTCCGATGGACATTTAAGTTCTGTCCGGAAGAATTCAGGGTAGATCTTTTTCTCTGTCTCCGGTGTGACCCAGAAAAGGTGCTCTTTGCTGTTATCCTCCGTAAAACTTTCGCAGGCAAAATTCCAGTCATCCGGCGTCTTCATATAAAAGAAAAAAGATAATTCATAGATCATCCTTCCCTTTTTACTGCCGCTGTCTCCCGGAAAATAATTCTCATGGATGAAGCCCAGGCGGTCTATTTCCATATGGGTGCCGGTCTCTTCCAGTACCTCACGGACCACGGCTTCTTCTGCTGTTTCCCCGAATTTGATGCGGCCGCCCACGGAATAAAGATAATCCGATGTATCATTGCCCACCATGAGAAAGCGGCCGTCTTTCATAATGATGGCGCCCGCCCTCAGATTGATATACCCATCTGCACAAGGCACACACATATCCTGATCCATTTTTTCTCCTGTCTTTTCCCGGATCATTCCTCAGGAAATCCATACCCCAGCTGTTCTTTCACGTGGGAGTCGCTGGCGTAGATCAGCCTGGCGCCCCGTTCTTTCAGATATTTCAGGATATCCGGCGAGGGATAGGGAGTGGAACGCCAGCCCCGGTACATGGCCCCGGTGTTGATCTCAAAGGCCACATCATAAGTAAGCAGACGGTCGCAGGCCTGCTGCCAGGCACGGATATAGACCGGATCCTGCTCATCAAAAAAGTGATACTTTTCGTTAAATTTCGAAAACAGGTCGAAATGGCCGATGATATCGCAGTGATTCTTTTCCGGAACCTGGGCCACAGTCTCAAAATAATACCCGGCCATTTTAATATAGTCTCCCCCGAAGAATGTTTCGGCCCCTTCCATAAGAAGTCCGGGAGTGTCATCCACGGCAACAAAAGTATCCGCGCATTTCAGATAATGCACGGAACCGATAATATAGTCATAAGCATTTTCTTCGAAGGGTCCGGAGTAAAAGTCCTGCTCCAGCCCCAGCCTGACAGTGATCAGACTGCTGTATTTTTCTTCCAGCTTCCTCACTGCCTGCCGGTAGGCCAGCTGCATTCCCTCAGGCATGCCGCCCGGAGGATCGAAGGCCACCGGCGAATGGTCTGAAAAACCGATGACCTTGAATCCTCTTGAAATAGCCTCCAGGATCATCTCCTCCGGCGCGTTTTTCCCGTCGGAGAAGGTCGTATGGGTGTGGAGGTCAAATCATTGTCTCAAGTCATTTTCTCCTGTTTGACTTTATGGTCGATCACATGGCGGGAAGCCAGTTCTTTATGAATATCTTCCAGTGTAATGCCCTGCTCAATCATCAGGACCATTACATGGTAGCAAAGATCAGCGATCTCGTAGATGGTCTCTTTTTTATCTTCTGCCTTTGCGGCGATGATCACTTCCGTGCACTCTTCGCCCACTTTTTTCAGGATCTTGTCCAGGCCTTTCTCAAACAGATAAGTAGTGTAAGATCCTTCTTTTTTCTCATCTTTCCGTCCCTGGAGCAGCTCCATAAGGCCCTTTAATGAGAATTCCTGCTTCTCATCATTTTCCCAGACGGGATATTCAAAACAGGACGTAGTTCCCAAATGACAGGCAGGACCATCCGGCTCTGCCATGACCACTAAAGCATCACGGTCACAGTCAGCGGTGATGGAGACGATGTGCTGGTAATTCCCGCTGGTCTCACCCTTCAGCCACAGACATTCACGAGAGCGGCTGTAGAAGCAGGTAAGCTCCTTTTCCAGAGAGATCTTCAGACTCTCTTCATTCATATACGCCAGCGTCAGGACCTGTTTGGTCACCGCATCCACCACGATGGCCGGGATCAGGCCTTTATCATCAAATTTAAGTTCCGATAGATCCATGTAAAGCATAAAAATACTCCTGTTTATGTTGTGATCCCTGCGATCAGCTTTTGTGACAGCTTCCATCCCCTCAGTCAGCTGAAGGTTTGACAGCTCGCTTTATCCCCTCAGTCAGCCTTCGGCTGACAGCTCCCCTGTGAAAAGGGGAGCCAAATCGGGGAGCCGGGGTGTGAAGACTACAGCCGGGTGTTGATGCCCTTTTCTTTCATGACCTGCTTCAGATCCCGGATGTCCACTTCCCCGAAATGGAAGATGGAGGCCGCGAGCCCGGCATCGATGGTGGGTAGTTCGGTAAACAATGTGATGAAATCCTGGATGCCGCCGGCGCCGCCGGAAGCGATCACAGGGACTGAAACTGCCTTCAGTACAGCGTCCAGCATGGGCAGGTCAAAGCCTTGCTTCACTCCATCGGTATCGATGGAATTCACCACCACTTCTCCGGCGCCGTGGTCCACGCACCACTTGATCCAGCTGATGGCTTCCATGCCGGTATCTTCCCTGCCGCCTTTGGAGAACACGCGGAACTCGCCGTTCACCCGCTTGATATCACAGGAAAGAACCACACATTGGTCACCGTACAGCTTCGCTGCCTCTTCTATGAGGCCTGGATTCCGGATGGCGCCGGAATTTACGGAAACCTTATCTGCTCCGCATTTCAAGACCCTGTCAAAGTCCGCCGTGGTATTGATGCCGCCGCCTACCGTCAGGGGGATAAACACGCTTCTTGCGGTTTCTCTTAAAATGTCAGTGAATAAAGCCCGTTCCTCATAAGAGGCTGTAATATCGTAAAAGACCAGCTCATCTGCCCCGTTTTTGCTGTAATATTTCGCCAGGTCTACAGGGCTTGCCACATCATTCAGGCCTTCAAAATTAACACCCTTCACCACCCGGCCGTTTCTGACGTCCAGGCAGGGGATGATACGTTTCGTGATCATTCTGACACCTCAATGGCCCGCTTTAAGTCCAGCGCGCCGGTATAGTATGCTTTTCCGATGATGGCGCCATAAAGGCCGGCAGCCCGCAGGACCACCACATCCTTCAAAGAACTGATGCCGCCGGAGGCTATGATATCCCCCTTGAATATCTGAGACAATGAACTGTAGAAGGCCGGGTCTGTGCCCTTCATGGCTCCATCCTTGGAGATGTCGGTGACGATAACGGTCCTGACGCCCAGTTCATTCAGCTTTTCAAAGAAAACATCGTACTTAAGGTCTGTGCTTTCAGTCCAGCCTTTGATAGCGGCGTAACCATCCTTCAGGTCCACGCCTACCGCTATCTTTTCACCGTATTTTTCCACGGCTTCTTTCAGGAATTCCGTATCTGTCACGGCCGCGGTCCCCAGGATCACCCGGTCAAGGCCTGCCTCCAGGTACTTTTCCACCACTTCCATGGTACGAATGCCGCCGCCTACTTCGCAGAAGGCCCCGCTCTCTTCTTTGATTTTCCTTACGGTCTCAAAATTCGGGGTGCCGCCGTCTCTGGCGCCTTCCAGATCCACGATATGGATATGGGAAGCCCCTTTGTTTTTAAACTCTTTGGCCGTACCGGCAGGGTCATCAGAGTACACTGTCATCTGGGCATAATCACCCTGGTACAGCCTGACGGCCTGGCTTTCATAAATATCGATAGCCGGAAAAATGATCATGAAGACCTCCTAAATCTCTGTAAAAGCTCTCAGGATATTCAAGCCCACATCGCCGCTCTTTTCGGGATGGAACTGACATCCGAAGATGTTATCTTTCTGGACGGATGCGGTAAGGTAAGCACCATACTCCGTATCCGCCGTGACATAAGGCGTACAGTCCGCGGCATAGTAGGAATGGACAAAGTAGACACAGTCTCCTTCCCGGATGTACCTGAACAAAGGTGTACGGTTCCGGAAGATCAGAGGATTCCAGCCGATATGCGGGATCTTCAATGTATCCTTCGTAAGGTCCCGGATGGGCCGTACATTACCCGGTATCAGCTTTAGGCCTTCATACTCGCCATATTCAAAGCTTCTGTCAAATAAAAGCTGCATGCCCAGACAAATGCCCAAGAGGGGCTTTCCTTTCAGCGCTTCCTCCGTTACCACTTGGTCCAGGCCGCTTTCTTTAAGTTTCAGCGCTGCATCTCTGAAAGCACCTACCCCGGGCAGCACGATCCGGTCCGCTTTCCTTATCACCTCTGGGTCCGATGCTACTATGACCTCTTCACCTACGGCCTTAAAGGAGCTTTCCAGGGAGAACAGATTCCCTACGCCGTAATCTACGATGGCTGTCATTACAGTACTCCTTTGGTGGACGGGATCATATCCGGCTGGTCCGGATCGATGGCGCAGGCCATTTTCAGGGCTCTGGCCACGGATTTAAAAGCACCTTCCAGGATGTGATGGGTATTCTTTCCGGCCAGCTCACGGATGTGAAGCGTGCAGTCCGCATTCCTGACGAACCCCAGGAAAAACTCTTCCCCAAGCTCTGTATCGAAGTCCCCGACTTTCTCTGCCGGAAGATCCAGGTCGTAACCCAGATAGCTTCTTCCCGAAAAGTCCACAGCGCTTAAGATCAGGGCTTCGTCCATGGGAAGCACCATAAAACCGTACCGGACGATCCCGCGCTTATCTCCCAGGGCTTCTTTAAATGCCTGGCCTAAAGCGATGCCCACATCTTCCACTGTGTGATGCAGATCCACCCAGGTATCCCCTTCACAGTTTATGGTCAGGTTGAAATTCCCATGCCGGGCAAACAAGGTCAGCATATGATCCAGGAAGCCGCACCCGGTATCGATCTCGCTCTCGCCGCTGCCTTCGATCTCCAGGGTCAGGGCGATATCGGTCTCATTTGTCTTTCTGATGATCTCTGCACTTCTCATGCCATTTCCTCCCGTATTTCAGTGATCTTTTCCATCAGGATCTTCATCTGTTCCATGGATCCGATGGTGATCCGGTTATGATCCTGGATGCGTTCTATGTTAAAGTGCCGGATCAGGACACCCTTTTCTTTCAGTTTTTCATACAGGTCTTTCCCGCTGATCCAGCTGCATTTCGCAAACACAAAATTCGTACAGGACGATGTCATCTCAAATCCCAGTTTTTTAAGCTGTTCTTCCGTATAAGCCCTGGTTTTCATGATGATTTCCGCATGGGCCTGCATGAGGTCCTCATCCTTTAAGGCCCCGATACCGGCTGCCATGGTCACACGGTTGATATTATAAGGATTTGTGGAAAACCTCAAAGTCTCCAGATCCTGGATCAGGCTCTCCTGCCCCATGGCCATGCCCAGCCGTCCTCCGGCTAAGGACCGGGATTTTGAAAAGGTCTGGACCACCAGCAGGTTATCATATTTAGGGATAAGACTTACTGATGACTCTCCGCCGAAATCCACATAGGCTTCATCCACCACCACCACGGAATCCGGGTTGCTGATAAGGATACGCTCAATGTCTGACAGCGGCAGGAAAATGCCGGTAGGCGCATTCGGGTTTGCGATAAAAACAGTCTTATGGATACCGATGTAATCCCCCACATTCACGGTCAGATCTTCATTCAGGGGGATCTCCTCATAAGGCACATTGTTTAAAGCTGCAAACACCGGGTAAAAGCCATAGGTGATGTCCGGGAAAGCCGCCGGATGTTTCTCATCACAGAAGGCCATAAAAGCGAAGTTCAGGACTTCATCGGAACCGTTTCCGAATACGACCTGGCCAGGTGTGATGCCATAAACTTCGGCAAACAGTTTTTTCAGTTCCCGGCATTCCGGGTCCGGATAGAGTTCCAGGCGCTGAAGGGCTTCTTCTGCAGCTTTCAATGCCTTTTCCGAAAGAGGGAAGGGAGACTCATTCGTATTCAGTTTTACATATTTCATGTCCGTGGGCTGTTCCCCGGGGACATAAGGAACCAGGCTTTTGTATTTATCAGAAAAGAACCGGCTCATATTAATTATCCTCCGTCCTTATCACAGCGCTCCTTGCATGTCCGGTCAGCCCTTCCGTCTCTGCAAAGACAGCAATGTCACGGGCGATCCTGTCAAGCGCTTCCTTCGTGAAATAAGTATACTGAGATTTCTTTACAAAATCGTCTACAGAAAGAGGGCTCGAGAACCGGGCTGTACCGCCGGTAGGCAGGGTGTGGTTAGGACCTGCCATGTAGTCGCCCAAGGCTTCCGGACAGTTCCTTCCCATAAAGATGGAACCCGCATGGCGGATGCTGTTCAGCAGGCTGAAGGGGTCATCCACACAAAGTTCCAGATGCTCAGGGGCCAGCTCATTGGCGATGTCGATGGCTGTCCTGATGTCATCGGCTACGATGATCTTACCGTTATCATCGATGGAAGCCCGGGCAATGTCCTTTCTGTCCAGCAGCCGGATCTGTTTTTCTATCTCTTCTGCCACTTTTTCCGCCAGTTCAAAGGAGTCTGTCACCAGCACCGCGCTGGCCATCCGGTCATGTTCTGCCTGGGAGAGAAGATCCGCTGCCGCATAGCGGGGATCTGTCTTTCCATCAGCCACGATCAGGATCTCCGAAGGCCCGGCGATCATGTCGATGGAGACTTTGCCGTAGACCTGGCGCTTGGCTTCCGCCACATAGGCATTGCCGGGTCCTACGATCTTATCTGCCCGCGGGATCTTTTCTGTACCATAGGCTAAAGCCGCGATAGCCTGGGCGCCGCCCACTTTAAAGACCCGGTCTGCTCCGGCCACCTTCGCTGCCGCCAGGATGGAAGGATCTATTTTTCCTTCCTTATTCGGCGGTGTCATGACCATGACTTCTTTTACCCCGGCGATCTTCGCCGGGATCACATCCATAAGCACGGTCGAGGATAAGGGCGCTGTCCCGCCGGGGACATAGACGCCGGCCCGGTCCACAGGGATCACTTTCTGACCCATGACCACGCCTTCTTCATCATTGATGATGAAGCTGTTCCTCACCTGTTTCTCGTGGAATTTCCGTATATTGGCCGATGCTTTCTTAAGTATCTCAAGAAATCCAGGCGCTACAGCCTCCATAGCTTCAGCAAATTCTGCTTCTGAGACTTCCGGATCTTCTATATCCACGCCGTCCAATTTCAGCGTATACTCTCTCACCGCCTGGTCTTTTTTATCAATAACATCCTGAATGATGTTCCGGACCGTTGCTTCTACATCCACCTTAGGTTCTGTCCGTGCAAAGATCTCACTCACCGGAACTTCGTTGTATTTCATGATCTTTATCATCCTGCTGCTCCTTTCCCTCTCGGGTCCATGCTGCCGGGATCTGCTGTTTATCAGCGGACCACCTGTGCCAACGCATCTTTCAGCTCGCTGATCTTCTGCTGCTTAAACATGTAGCCGGATTTGTTCGCGATCAGCCGTGCCGTAATAGGGACGATCTCCTCCACCACGCTTAAATGGTTTTCACGGAGTGTCGTACCTGTCTCCACGATATCCACGATCACATCGGACAGGCCTAAAATAGGGGCTATCTCGATGGATCCGTTCAAATGGATGATGTCGATGTCACGGTCTTTCTTTGCATAAAAGTCCCGGGCGATCCGGGTGAATTTCGTAGCGACCCTGAGGGTCCTGATGCCGTCATAGGAAAAGCCTTCCGGGGCTGCCACACACATCCGGCACTTCCCCACCTTAATGTCCAGCAGTTCATATACATCCGGCACATATTCCAGCAGGATATCTTTTCCTGCCACACCGATATCGGCGGCTCCCCGTTCCACATACACGGTCACGTCCGAAGGTTTGACCCAGAAATAACGGACCTTAGCTTCCTCATTCTCAAAGATGAGCTTCCGGTTAGGCTCTTTTAATTCCGGACAGGGGTAGCCGGCCTTTTCAAACATATCGTACACCTGGTCCCCCAGCCTGCCCTTCGGAAGGGCGATATTAATATATTGATCCATAAGGCCCTCCTTTTTACAGATTCAGCCGTTCCAGAAGATCCAGGTACACGGCAAAACCCACCGCTTTTGCGTGCCGTCCCATCTTCTGCATGAGCCGGTCATACCGGCCGCCGGACAATACGCTCTCGGGGATCCCGGAGATAAAGCCTTTGAACACCATGCCGTTATAATAATTCATATCACCGATAACAGAGAAATCCATCAGGATATGGGATTCCATATCCGTTCCGGAAAAAACAGCGGTGCCGGTCTCCAGATGCTTTATATCTTCATCGATCCCCATGCCTTCAGCAAGTTCATAAAGTTTGGGAAGCACCTGGTCCGGAGTGCCGAAAAGGCTCATAAGACTCATGACCTTCTCTGTCTTCAAAGGATCCAGGCCTTCTCTTACGCTGATCTCTCTTACTTCATGGATATTTTTTTCGCCCATGCATTTAAGGATCGCTTCCCTTGTCACCGGGTCATCTGTGATCTCATCAAGAAACGCTGATATCACGCTGACGTCGGAGATCTCCAGCATGTAATTGGGGCTTAGAAGTTTCAGGCTTTCCGCCGAAAGCATCAGCACTTCCGCAAATTCCCGGTCGGAAAGGGGTCCGATGCACTCCAGGCCTGTCTGCATGATCTCCTTGAAAGCATTAGTGCCCCGGGAGACCCGGTAGACGTTCTCATTGTAGCAAAGCTTCCGGATCAGCGTTTCGTCGTCCTTATCATTTTTTATGATAGACAATGTCACGTCCGGCTTCAGGGCCATGAGCTTTCCATCTGTATCCGTAAAAGTGATCACAGCGTCAGATACCAGGAAGTCCTTATTCTTACTGTAAAGATCATATTCTTTAAATTTACTCATGCGGTAGAGATGATAACCGTGTTCATTATACAGGGTCCTGAGGGCAAAAATAATGCGCTCTGTCTCATCCAGCACGGAAAGATCTATCTTCATAACTGTTTTTCCTCGTGATCTAATAATGACTTTATCACTTTATCACTTTACTATAGTAAAGTCAAGCATTATATATGCATAAGTTTGATCCGTTTTTTCCCTGCTTTTTCCGTCATACTAACGGATTTCTTCAGTTTTTTTAAAGCAGGCTGTGATGGACACGTTTATAATTCCCGATGGTATCATTGACAGCGGAGATATAGGCAAAGGTCCCGGGATGTCCCGCGATGATCTTCTGGAGCTCCACCACCTGGAATTTCTGCACGACACAGATCACCAGTTTTGTTTCCTGATGAGAATACATGCCCTGGGCCGGGACGACGGTGGCTGTGTGCTTCAGCTTAGAAATGATCTCTTCTGATATGGCATCGTAATCCTTGGTAATGATCTCAAACTTCACCTGCTCTCTCACACCGCGGACCAGGAAATCTCCGATCCGGCTGGATAAGAAGGAGTAGACGATGCAGAGCACCACCGGTTCTACATTGAAATCATAGACAAAATAAGAAGCAAATGCGACCATGGTATTGATGCCGAAAATGATCCAGATCATGCTGTAGTCCGGATGCCACCGATGGACCAGCGCCGCAATAATATCGGTGCCGCCCGTGCTCCCGTTCAGACGGATGACGGTCCCGTAAATAAAACCATTGACTACGCCGGCTGCCACCGGAGCCAGGATCGTGCTGGTGCCATTGGCTGTCTTATAACTGAAACGGGAAAGATCGATGATCCGGAATCTCAGTAAAAGAAGGGCTGCGGAAAATACCAGGGTAAAGACCAGGGACTTTACTGCGAAGTCTCTTTCTAGAAAGAAAAAGGCCAGAAGACACAAGGGGAGATTTACGATCAGGCTCATGTAGGCCACGGAGAAACCCAGTTTATACTGGATCATCGTGGCAATACCGTTGATGCCCGCCGGTGCAAAGGCATTTTCGAAGATGAAGATCTGATAATTCAAGGCCATAAGGAGCGCCACCAAAATGATAAGTACGTAGTTTCTGATCTTTGAAAACATACTTTATTCCTCACGTTCCGCCCGGCAGGTAAAGTCTGATGCTGCAGGCGTAAGCATTATACCAACTTTCTTAAGAAAAGTAAAACGGTTTATTGTGTGTTAAGACACCTCATCAGTCAGCCTGCGGCTGACAGCTTCCCCTCGAGGGGAAGCCTTTATGTGTCCTGCCTTCCCATGGAGGGAAGCCTTTGTGCGACCTGCCTTCCCATGGAGGGAAGCCTTTGTGTAACCTGCCTTCCCCTTGAGGGGAAGGTGTCATGCGAAGCATGACGGATGAGGTGTTCCTTGACTAAACTCGAATTACCCGTTATAATATCCGCGGAACTTAAAACTATCTCTCAGGCACAAAGGAGTCTCTATGGATGAGCTGAAACTGATCTTTGCCAGCAACCTGATCCGCTTAAGAACTGAAGCGGGTCTTACTCAGGCTGAGCTGGCGTCCATGATCAATTATTCAGATAAATCCGTTTCCAAATGGGAGCGGGGCGAGGCTGTCCCGGATGCCTTTGTGCTGAAACAGATGGCACAGATCTTCCACACCACGGTGGATGCCCTGCTCTCCTCCGACACAGACTGGAAAAGTGATAATGCGGACTTCTCAAAGAAAGAGGAATACAGCCAGCTCTTCATCATCCTCTGTGCCATCGTCAGTATCTTCACCGTATGCCTGCTGGAATTCTTACTGGTCTGGGCTATCTTCCACCAGTTCCACTGGATCGTCCTCTATGCTGCCCTTCCCGTTTCCCTGACAGCGCTTCTGGTCATGAACTCTGTCTGGTACAAAGGCCGGTATAATTTCTGGATCGTCAGCGCCCTGGTCTTATCGCTGATCCTGCTCAGCTATCTCCTGATCCTGCGTTTTAAAGCGAATCTCTGGCAGCTTTTACTTATCATGATCCCGGCAGAGATCATCGTGTGGCTGGCTTATCGGATCAAGCCGAAACCAAAGCTGAAAGCCGCAGAAAATAAGGAACTCTCCTGATAGTAGAGTGATATTTTCCGCCTGGTAGAATCCGGTTTCCGTCTTTGTAGAGAGGATTCTCTTCCGGTAGTTTGAAAAAATACAAGACCTCCTGTATGCTTGATATGACATTGGATGATCCGTTGCATCCGATGCAAGTCCAATAAGCATCAGGAGGTTTTTTTATGGCAGATTACGTGCTTAGCTGCTGTTCAACGGCAGACCTTACGAAAGAACATTTCGAGAGAAGAAATATCGCCTATGTATGCTTCCACTTCCGTATGGATGGCAAAGAGTATATGGACGATCTGGGTCAAAGCATCCCCTTCCGGGAATTCTACCAGACCCTTGCGGATAACCCGGACATCGATGTTTCCACTTCCCAGGTGAATATTACCGAATACCTGGCCCATTTTGAAAAATATCTGAATGAAGGAAAAGACATCCTTCATCTTTGCCTCTCCAGCGGCATTTCCGGAACTTACGGCTCTGCAAAAAGCGCGGCCCTTATCGCCCGGGAACGTTATCCGGAGAGAAAGATCCTGATCGTAGATTCCCTGGCAGCCTCCTCCGGCTATGGCCTGTTAATGGATATGCTGGCCGATCTGAGGGACGAAGGCAAGAGCATTGAAGAAGTCCGCGACTGGGCTGAAGAGAATAAGCTGAACATCCAGCACCTTTTCTTCTCTTCTGACCTGACTTTCTTCGTCAAAGGCGGACGTATCTCCAAGGCAGCCGCCCTGTTCGGCGGCATATTGAACATCTGTCCTCTGATGGATGTGGATCATACCGGTCATCTGGTGCCCCGGGAAAAAATACGCGGGAAGAAAACTGTCATCAAGCGGATGTTCAAACGGATGATGGAACTGGTCCAGGATGGACCCGAATATACCGGCAAATGTTATATGTGCCAGTCCGCCTGTCTGGAAGATGCACAGGCTGTGGCAGCGCTGATCGAAGAAGAGATCCCGGCCTTAAAAGGAAAGATAGAGATCAACGACATCGGAACGACCATCGGGTCCCATACAGGTCCCGGCACGGTAGCCCTCTTCTTCTACGGAAAGAAACGTGACAACTGATAAACTTCAGCCCTCTCCTATAGTCATGGGGACCGGTGATCATCGGTCCCCATGCGTCTTTTGATCCCCTGATTTTCCTCTTTACAAATCCTTCCCTCGTGCTATAATAGTCTGCGGAAAGTAATATCTTCGGGGACGGGTGAAATTCCCTACCGGCAGTAAAGTCTGCGAAGCCTTACAAAGGCCCGAACCGGTGCGATTCCGGTACCGACAGTAAAGTCTGGATGAGAGAAGGTCATGAAATTATATTTATGATCCTGTCCCCCGCATGTTTATGCGGGTTTTTTAGTTCCAAAAAGATCTTGCCTTCCTGAAAAATCAAGGAGCATGGGGCTTTTCATCACAAAAAGCAGTCCTGTGCTGAAAAAGGAGGAATCTGAAATGAAAAACAGCCAGGTAAAACAGATCGTCACCATGGCCATGCTCTCAGCTTTAGCTTATGTAGCCATGGTATTCATCCGCATCCCGGTGGTCTCATTTTTAAAATATGAACCTAAGGATGTCATCATCGTCATCGGCGGCTTTATATACGGCCCCTTTTCCGCTTTTCTGATATCCCTGGTGGTATCCGTGGTGGAAATGATCACCGTCAGTGACACCGGCTGGATCGGCGCGCTTATGAACCTGATCTCTACCTGCGCCTTCGCCTGTACCGCGGCCTATATCTACAAAAAACGCCACAATCTTAAAGGTGCCATCATCGGCCTGGTCACCGGCATCGTCATCATGATCATTGTCATGCTCTTATGGAATTACTTCCTGACTCCCATCTACATGGGTTATCCCAGAGAAGCCGTTGCAAAGATGCTGCCCACTGTCTTCCTGCCCTTTAATGCCCTGAAAGGCGGCCTGAACGCAGCCATCACCATGCTGCTCTATAAGCCGGTGGTCATTACCTTAAGAAAGGCCGGACTGGTGCCTCCGTCATT
Organism: uncultured Eubacteriales bacterium; assembly: GCA_902783795.1. Classification (GTDB taxonomy): domain Bacteria; phylum Bacillota; class Clostridia; order Lachnospirales; family Lachnospiraceae; genus UBA1267. Next base: position 10,756 of record CACZSO010000263.1, on the reverse strand, counting down.
GGCAGCTCCCGAACAGGCCAAGAAGATCAGCCCCGGCGTCATCGCTGTAGCGTTGGCTATACTGGCCACCTGTATCGTCCTGGTGCTGGTGCTTTCCGGCGTGATCTGATGCAAATGTAAGCAGTCAATATTATTTCCGGAGGTCATTATGAGAAAAAATTCTCTTACTGCTACCTGTCTCATAAGTCTGTCTGCCCTGCTCTTATTCAGCACCGGCTGTTCACTGTTTTCATCAAAGAATGCGGCCCTTAAGGATATCCAAGGCCATTGGGTGGATGTAAACGGAAATACCACTCTGGATTTCAAAGGTGATAAACTGACCATTTCTTTTAGCAGTTATCATAAGACAGTCCGGATCAAAGTGGAAGCCGAATACGGCACCAAAGTCATCAAACCGGCGAAAGAAGGAGAACATTTCGACCTGCTCTCCGATATCACCATCAAAGAGGAAGGCCTGTTGACGGCCTATGAAGAAGTGTTGGATGCGGAAGGCCATTCTTACCGTTTTGTAAGAGAAGAGGCTCTTGAGAAAGAGAAAGAGATCATCGATCTGTCAGAAGATCTGCCGAAAAGCATCGGATCGGATGAGATCGAAAGCTTCTCACTTTCCTTCAGTAACACTTATGGTTCCTATGATCTGGATGAGCATTGGGAATCCGGTTATTACAGCTGGGAAATAGAGAAGGACGGGGACCGTTATGAAATGAGCTTCCGGATCTCCGGAGATTCCTACATCGTTCTGGATTTTAAAGAGACAGTGGACGAGGCCTATGTCAAAGGCCTGGCAGCCCTCATAACGGAGCTGAAGATCCCGGAAAATAACGGGTATTATAAAAAGAACAATGTCTCCCGCCCCGGCTATTCTTTCTATGTGACCTATGGATCCGGAGAAAAATTGACCATCCGGGCAGAAGGAGATGCTGCCTCCACCTGTATCTTTGATCTGAATGCGCTGCTTTCTTATGCTGAAAAACAGCCCCTCAGGTCTGTGGATCAGCCATGAAATAATAGGCAAAGACCCCGGGATCCTATATAAGGTCCCAGGGTCTTTTATATTTATCAATATCCTTTTACCGTTCAAATACGATGCCGGCGCTCTTCCTGCCTTCTTCCAGGATCCATACCACATCCAGGGTCTCTTTCAGAAGCCGTCCGGCTTCCTCATAGTCCTTTTCATCGATGATCCGGGCAAAGTCCTCAAATTCCTGAGTCATCCGGTGATACCGTTCCGGAGCCATGTAAACATCGGATTCAGACTTCCTCACCTTCGCTCCTGCCGCATCCATGACCGTCTCCGTACAGCCAGGCTCCACATAAACGGTGGTCAGATTATCCGCCAGGTTCGGCTTTCCATCCATCCTCATGTAGCCCAGTTCCCCCTGTACGGAAACAAAGCAGGGGCCGTCCGAATCCTTGGCACCGCTTACAACGCACGAAAAGCCATCATATTGAAGCACCAGGAGCCCTGAGGTATCTGTTCCGTTATAACCTCTATTGGGGAAATAAACCACCTTTTCAGGCCTTCCAAAGAGGCCTGCGCAATAATGGATGTTATAGACATTAAGATCTCCCAGAGCACCGCCGTAACGCTTCAGGTCAAAGACCGGCTCCACATCCCCTGCCAGATAGGCATCATAGCGGCTGGAGAACTGTGAATAGTTTGCCATGACGGTCCGGATCCTGCCCAGCTTTTCAAGCTGAGCCTGCATTTCACCAAAGACCGGATTATGCAGGACGGTGATAGCTTCCATCAAAAACAGGCCCCGCTCCTCTGCCAGTGTCTTCAGCTCTTCCGCCTCATCATAGAACATGGTGAAGGGCTTTTCCAGGATCACGTTCTTTCCGGCCAGCAGTGCTTTTTTCGAATATTCATAATGGCAGCTGTTAATAAGGCCGATGTACACAGTATCTGCTTCAGACTGTTCCAGCAAGAGATCATAATCTGTGTAGACTTCTTTAATGTTATATTGCTCCTTAAAGGCCTCGGCCCTGTCCCGGAAAGCTTCCAGTTCAAAGATGGCGGATTTCTCTATCTGCGGAAGCACATCGGACGCATACAGCGCCTCTGTAACGATCTTTCCTGCCCCGATATATGCCAGCTTCATAATATTTCCTCCAGTCTTTCAAGCTCTTCATCTGTGGTCGCCCAGGAAGTGGCAAACCGCACTACTGTCTCCGTATCTCCGATTTTCTCCCAGAAGCTTAAAGCCACCTCTTTTCTCAGTCTTTCATACTCATCATTCTTCAGGATGACGAACTGCTGGTTCGTGGGTGATTCCAGGAAGAAGCGATACCCTTTCTTCTTCAGCAGATCCTTCAGTTTTTCTGCCATCAGGATCGCGTGACGGCTGATCTCAAAGTAAAGATCATCGGTAAACAAGGTGTCAAACTGTACGCCTAAGACCCTTCCTTTGGCCAGAAGGCCACCCCGCTTTTTTACCGAGTTCACGAAATGGGCCGGCATGTTCTTTTTCGTAAAGACCACCGCTTCCCCGCATAAAGCCCCTACTTTCGTCCCGCCGATGTAAAACACGTCCGTAAGCTCAGCAATATCCTTCAAAGTCAGGTCTGTATCGTCACTCATCAATCCATAGCCTAAGCGGGCTCCGTCTAAAAACAGGGGGATCTCATAGGCTTCTGTGACTTTATGGATGGCCGTCAGCTCTTCTTTGGTATACAATGTCCCATATTCCGTGGGATGGGACAGATAGACCATACCGGGGAAGACCATATGCTCATGGTTTTCATCCGCATAAAAGTCTTTGATGAAAGCCTCCAGTTCTGAAGCCAGCATCTTTCCCTGGTGTTCGGGAATGGTCAGCACTTCATGCCCGGAATATTCGATGGAACCGGCTTCATGCTGGCTGATATGGCCCGTCACGGCTGCCACCACCCCTTCATAGTCCCGCAGCATGGTGGATATGACGATCATGTTCGTCTGGGTCCCCCCGGCCAGGAAATAAACTTCTGCCTCCGGAAGGCCGCAGGCCTCTTTGATCTTTTGCTTCGCGCTTTTCGTAAACTGGTCTTCTCCATAACCCGAAAGCACCGTGTCATTTGTCTTTAGAAGAGCCTCCAGGATCTTTGGATGTGCCCCTTTATTATAATCATTTTCAAAAGAAAGCATAAGATCGATACCTCATAAATATCTGTTTAGAACTTCTCATCCTTAAAGCCCCCGCCAAAAGATCTGCGGGGGCTTTTCTTGATTTAACTCATCTTCAGATCAGCAAAACTGATCTCACCGGAAAGGTCTCTTACCTGGATTCTGCCCAGGAGGATATTGAAGAAGAAATCAGCTATGTTTTCTACTGTCAGGTCTTCAGAGCGCGACCCGTCTTTCTTCGCCAGATTATACGTCTTTAAGATCTGGGTACCTAAAGCTCCTGCGCCTATCAGGAAATGATTCTCTAATTTCTCCATGTCGATGATATCTGCCGCCAGGACTCTGCCTGAAACAGAGTAGGTATTCACGATGGTATTGACACCGTCATCCCCCACCAGCGTACTCTTCTGATGATCATTTTCCAGGTCCATCCTGATCTTGCCGGTATTCTCATCCTCCGGCTCTCCTTTAAACAGAGCTCCCAGATGTGCCAGAGAGAGGTTATAAAGTTCTGTACCGGGAAGAAAAGTCAGAGGTTCTGTACAGAAGCCTGCCGGGTACAGCAGGTAATTCACACCTGCCAGTTCCTGGGCGGGGGCATGGAAAGTGCCTACGATGCAGTTGCTGATGACGGACTGTTTGGATGCAAAGACACCGCCTAAGACAATGCAGTTCTCCAGATAAGCTTCCTGGCTGAAGATGCTGCCGCCCACATAGCAGTTCTTCAATCTGACTTTCGGGGCATTGATGTCAGAGCCGAAGTAGACTCTCCCGGAAGTGATAAAGGCTGCCACCGTATCTGAGCAGGCTACGGCCTTTTCAAAAAATACCTTTCCTGTCACTTCATTATTGATGTGGATCTCTGAGTTTGCATAGACAGCGCCTTTAAACTGGACCTCACCGCCGGTAATATCTATGCGCTCACCAAATACCGCACCCTCCATGATCACATTGTCCTGGATGATAACGTTCCGGGAAAGTTCCCGGGTATTCTGCGGCAGGATACTGGACCTGACCAGATTCTCCTTAAAAATCAGTTCATTGCTGTCTGTTCTGAATTCTTTTAATTCAACCATAACTGCTCCTTACCTGTGCTGTATCAGCTGTAACATATCATTTTTGTTCTGCTGGAACAGGTCCTGCATCACATTGGCCACTCTGTTACGGAATTCACTGTCCTCCTGGCTGTTCATGAAATCTTCTTCCATATGCTGCATGAAAGCCTGTTCGATCAGCCCTGTCTCCTCTTCAGAAAGGACGTCCCATTCATCATCATAAGACTGTGCGATAGCATCATCTACGGCACTTTCCACCAGCTCCTGGTCCGGGACCGGCGGTGTCATATGAAAGACCCGGAAATCTTCTGTATCACCCAGACCAGATGTTTCGTAATAGAGAGAAGGTATGTACTCCTCTTCTACCGCTTCCAGTTTTTCCTGATGAGCGATCTCAGAAATGGTATTGGTAAAATTCAGACTATTTGTCAGATAACCTTTCATACCGGTCAAGATACCGGAAACGGCTTTCCTCAGTCTGGCGGAGGAGATCAGGCCATTCATCTTTCCGGCCTGCTTTGTCTCATCGAAACAGGAGGAAATATCTTCTTTTGCCATGTTAAGGATCAGCCGGTCTCTGACGCCTTCTGTCAGCTGGAATGACCTTCTGTCCATCTCTTTGATCCGTTTTTCAAGGTCAGCATCCAAATCTTTGAAGATAGCGGAATAATGCTGATACATCCTGGCTGTGTCACTTTCCATCCTGTCCTTCGTATCTGCCATGGCTTTGGAATATTCCATAAGCAGGGCAAACTTTGACTGGATGACTGTCTTGTTTTCTGCTTTTTTCGTACTGATATCATTGCCGATCAGATGATAAAAACCATTGATCAACCGGTCAGAGATCTTTTGGGCATTGCTTTTTATACTGGCTATCTGTGCCGTCTGGAAAGCCCCTACCGTCCTGGTAAGATCATCGACCTCTTCTGCTGCATTATCTACACTGGCATCAAAAGCATCTGTATCAACATAGACATCAATATACACAGGTTCAGCTTCTGTGAAATTGACGGTCATAGTCCCGCCATGTTCAGATGCGGGATATGAAACACTTCTTGATCCGGATACATAGATAGTTCCAGAATAAGACAGGCGGTAACTCATGACAGCCCTCCATCCTGCAGCAGGTTGCTCATGGTCTGATACACTCTCTCATCCAGACCGGCAGCATCTGCATACGTATAAAATTCATCCCAGATCCTGTCCAGTTCCTCATCACTCTTCTCATATTCAGAGAGTTCATCTATATTTCTGGAAATCATGGATTCGATGCTATCCCTCTGGGATCCGTCTGTCAACCCCTCCGGAAGGAATACCTTACTGATGGTGGCATCTGAAGCAGACATACTGCTCTGGACCACATACATCACCGGGATACACTCTTCATTTGATTCAGCTTCATGCTGTTCTTCCAGGATGCTGGCCAGCCGGGCTTTATATGTCTCGTTTTCGGTGATATCATTCCCGATATCCGTAAGGGCCTTGGATGTTTTGCTCCGGATCCTGGCAGTAAAGGCCATACGGGCAGTCGAGGAAGTTTCCTGCTCAAAAAACACTGACTCCGAGACCTGCTTTAACAGCCTGTCCGTAATAAGCGTCTTTTTATCCTGCGCCAGCTTTGCCGCATATTTATCCAGTTCGAAGATCCGGCGTTCCAGGGCACGGTTTAAAGAATTAAAGGTCTTTGCATACTCTCTCTGAAGCCTGGCCACATCGCTTTCCATCCGGTCCTGCTGGGCAGTCAATGCTTTACTCATCTCTACCAGCGAAACCATCTTGGCAGAAAGGACAGAGAAATTCTCAGCCATTTTTGTCGTGACCTGAGAACGGATCAGATAATAGAAGCCTCTGTCTACATTTTCACTGATCTCGTCAGCCGCCTGCTCCTGTGATAAGATGACGGCTGCCTGCATCGCTGCCACAGCATCTGTCGTAAGATTCACGTGTCTGGAAACCTGATCGACGGATTTGGCCATGGGGTCTGTATTTACTGTAAAACTTAAATCAGCCATATCTTCTTCCTTTCACATGAATACTCAGCTCATGTCCGGTATGTCGGCCATGTCTTCCATATAATTCGTATCCATCATTTCTTCACTTCCATAACCCATGCCGCCTGACTGAAGCATATTGATCTCATTCAGTTCTTCCTGGGCCTGCTGTTCCAGGTCGATCTGGACATCCTGGACCAGGTCTTCTGTAGTATTGGGTTCCGGAGGAAGCTGGGCGTAGGAGGCAATATACGGGCTGATGCTTAACAGCGCTTTCTGCCGCGGCTTAAGTTCATACACATTGGCCATGGCCACAGCCGTATCATGAGAAACGGAGTCTCTTAATGAACCTTCATAATACTCAATGTGGGCAAAATCTTCCGTCATCTGATTAATATCTTCCATGATACGGTCCATATAATCAGTAAACTGCCTCATCTGCTCATTACAGGCCTCTGCCTGCATCTCAAATCCGGCGATCAGTTCTGCTTCGGCATCCTGTTCCTGGACTTCGGTATCTTCCAGGCTCTTGGAACCCTTCATCAGATCCGCTGTATCCTGTAATGACCTGTACATGCTGTAAGAACTGGTGTAATCCGTATAAGTCTCTCTCATACGGTTGATCAGTTCATCTGCCGTACCCCGGTTATCCCTGAAATAATTACCGATCTCAGAGGACCAGCGGTCCAGATAGATCCGCTTCTGATCTTCGATATTATTATAGATCCGGGCACGTTCCAGACGATTCTCTTCCATCAGAGAAGCGATCACGGGCATGATAACTTCTTCATCTACCTGATGCATACCGAAAGGCATGGTGGTGCGGGAATCATCCTCAGCGACCCAGTTGCCGGAGAACAGATCGTATTTCACCACAGAACTCTTTTTCAGTGAGAAAGGTTCGTAATCGTTGACTTCTGTCTTATAGTCAAATTTGACGCCGCGGATCCTTTCTATCTCTTCGGCCTCCAGCTGGGGCGAATATTGAGTATAACCCGCCTTTAATACCAGGCCAAAGATAGAGGAGGTATATTGCGCCAGTTTGCTGGCACCGGAGTTTTTAATGATAGACATCATCTGGACAGATTCTGCCAGCTGGCCTATCAGTCCTTTCAGATAATCCGTGCTGTCCCCGGCAGAGACTTCTTTGAACTGATTCCGTGTCTCATTAAGACGGGTAAATTTAGACAGCTTATCATCAAAATCTGCATCAAAAACTCTGACGATGGGTTTATCCCCGGTATCTGTCGTGGCAAATTCTTCGATGAAAGAAGCCTCTTCACTCTTCGGCGTAATAGCCGGGATCTCCACAGATGCCTGCTCATTGTCGCCTAAGAGGTAGCTGATGTTACGCACCTGGCGGTCAATATTCCCGGCATAATCATGGAGGGTAATGTTCTGGACAGAAAGTGAATAATCTGCCGTACTGATAGTCTCCGGTGATTCCGTGGTCTCTACCACCGGCATTTTTTCCATGGATTCCTGCAGTTTTTCAATGGACTCCCTGAATGCATCCGGATCTTTCAGAAGTGTGACCTGGAACGTCTTATTATCTACCGTATTCGTGTGGTCGATCAGGAAACTCTTATCTTCAAAGGGAACTCTGGTAGCCACCGGTACATAGGCTACCCCTATCCTGTCTACATAATAGTCACGGCGGATATTGTCAAAATCAGTCCCCACCTGTTCCAGCATGGTGTTCCACTCCTGGATCTGGGTATCCAGTGCCCGGTTCTTTATCAAGTAATAATAGGCGCCTGCCGCAACAGCTGCCACACCCAGGACTAACAGCAGCTTCGTCGTGAAAAAAGCTGCGATGATCGCCACCAGACCGACAGCTCCTAATATGATAGCCAGATTCTGGTTCTTTTTCTTCTGCGCTTCTGCTTCATTGATCTGTTTGTTCAGGTCTGCTTCTCTTTGTTCGCACTTCATCTCTTCTGAGACGATCTTCTCGGCAGCAGCCCGGTAATAGTCAAACAGTACTTTTGCCTGATCCTGATAAATATTCGCTGATTCTTTAAGTACCTTGCCAGTCATGTTGAATTCTCCTAGTAAATATTCTTTCTCTGAAGAAACGTCCGTTTCAGTGAAGACAGCGCCTTGGAAAGCTCTGCTGCCTGAGCCGGATCGGAAGCCATATCGGTATCTATAAGCGTCTCGATAACAGAGAGCATCTCGCCTTCCTGGGCGATGGCCTGAGGATTATCCGAAGGAGAAAGATAACGAATATCCTGGGCAATTTTCTTTATGGTCTGTTTAGTCTCTACACTTAAGCCGGGTTCGGCGCTTGCGAGTTCAGATAATGCTTCAGCTTTTGATTTCAGTTCGTCCAATACCACTGTCTTTTCCATTTCCGACTGGGCGACCTTTGAAACATGTTCCGCCAGAGCGCCTGAAAGCAGGACAAACAGTCCGAAAGCGATCAGTACCAGTACCAGCAAGGCAAAAGCCCATTTAAGGTTAAACAGGCCTATCAGCACCAGCAGGATCAGCAAAACCATAGCCGCGGAGTAGATAAGAAGGCCTTTAAAATATACAGCGCCAATGGTCACCCCGGCTACTTTATCCATAGATTTCAGGTTATAGATGAAGGGAAGGGCCCAGCCGCCGATAAACAATACCGCTGCAATAATGATGAAGACCGGTCTCCAGGACAGCCAATGTGCCTTGGGCATGATCAGCAGCAGGATGGCGGTCACAGCCGCCGCGATCCCTATAAAGATATAAAGCTTATTAAGAGAAAACTTTTCTTTCATGAGAAACCTCCTTCACTTGCATCAGGAAAGCTTGTTGCCGCAGTTCGTGCAGAACTTGGTTCCGGGAGGATTCACCGTCCCGCAGCGGCTGCAGGCAGTTATGGTCACCGGCTGGTCCTGATTAAGATAAGTCCCGCATTTTACGCATCTTACGGCGCCTTTTCTGTTATCAGATCCGCAGGAAGGACAGGGATTATATTCCTTTCCGCAATTGCCGCAGAACCTTATATCAGAGAAACGTTTTTTCCCGCAGTTGGCGCAGAAGATCTCTCTCCTGACCTGGACATTGCCGCCGTACTGGTTCTGGGACTGATCGCCCTGCGTGCCGCCGTACTGGTTCATGCCACCCTGCATGCTGCCGCGGTTCATGGTATTCATCATACCGCCAAAACCGCCGCCGTTCATCATCATATTGCCCACCAGGAATCCGCTCATGCCGCCTTTCTTTGCGGCTTCCTTCATCACATTCAGGCTCTCTTCTTCATATCTGGTCATACCGCTTACTTTACGCTCATTTTCCTTAGCGATTATGGCAGCTGCATGTGCTCCTTCCGGAGAAGATGTATCCAGATCTACTGTTGTAATATAGTACCCTTCCAGGTTAAAGCCATAGCCTTCCCAGAATTCAGCAAGAGGTTCTTTTATAAACTCAGAGAGTTCATCCAGATGAGCAGAAACATAATTCAGCCCATACCGGTTAGTGTTCATATAGGAGAGAATCGCACTTTTCGTTTTTGAAATCAGCGCTCCCATAAAGTGCCTGGAAAGATCTGCGGAAGTAAAGTTGTTCAATGTGCCTACCAGCTGGATCAAAAAGCTTTCGGCATCTTTGACTTTAAGACCATAAGTTCCTTCAGCAAACAACGGGAATGTTGCGCCATTGAAATCAGGATCACTGTAGCGCATAATATCCGTGCGCCAATTGATGGTCAGCGGAGCCGTCCTGTTCACAAACCAGACTTCAGCCGTAAACGGATTTTTCCCGCCAAAGGGAATACCATAAAGATCTTTCAGGAGCGGGATGTTTTCCGTATTCAGGGTATGCTTGCCCGGCCCGAACTTCTGCATGAGACGCCCCTTAGAGAACAAGACCGCCTGCTGCGATTCACGGACTAAAAGCTGAGTCGCTGCGCTCAGATTCGTATTGGGAAACCGATACGCAAAGATGTCATTGCTGGGCGGGTTCCAATCTACAAAATCAATAAATGCCATGGTGTTTTCCTCCTCTTCAGTAATTACCACTAAGTTTTTTTGGCGGATCCGGCCTGGCCTGCCGTTCTTCGTGAAAGACCCGGAATGGATCCTGCCTTATAATAAATTATAAATAATATAGAAATAATTCTATGCTTTTTGACTTACAAAGTCAATAAAAATGTACGCATTTTACAGTAATATAACCAGTAGTTTATACTAAAATAAAGTCTTTTATTCCGCATAGACTGAGCGTGGATCTTTCAAATGTTTATGACTTTATTATACACAAAAAAAGACCGCGGGAAATGTACCCGCGGTTTACTGATAAAAAAAGAGCGCGAGACGCCGCACGGTGCCCAGTGGGCACCGGTATTGCGGGCCGGGTTCCCATGCCCGGCCTGATCGAACTTTGAGCCTGTCCTGGGCTCAAAGTTCGCAAACAGAAAAGACACCCTTCCGGGTGTCTTTCTGTTTGAAAAACAAAGAGCGCGAGACGGGGATCGAACCCGCGAACTCCTCCTTGGCAAGGAGGCGTAGTACCACTCTACTACTCGCGCAAGGTGCCCAGGGCCGGAATCGAACCAGCGACATAAGGATTTTCAGTCCTCCGCTCTACCAACTGAGCTACCTGGGCTAATATTGAATTTCTCT
>CACZSO010000262.1 GCA_902783795.1 uncultured Eubacteriales bacterium | reverse complement strand
CCTGAATGTTGGAGATCTTCTTATCTGTGATCAGGATATAAGGATCATCCAGATTCACTTCCATCTTCTCAAGGTCGGTGCACATATAAGCGGAAACATAACCACGGTCAAACTGCATGCCTTCCACTAAAGAAAGCTCTGTCTTCATGGTCTTAGACTCTTCGATGGTGATGACACCGTCATTAGAGACTTTTTCCATGGCATCCGCGACCATCTCGCCGACTTCATCATCAGAAGCGGAAATGGCGGCGACTCTGGCGATCTGTTCTCTGCCCTTAATGGGAGAAGCCTGTGCTGCAATTGATTCTACAGCAGCGTCAGAAGCTTTCTTCATGCCTTTCCTTAAGACGATGGGGTTAGCACCGGCTGCCAGGTTCTTCATGCCTTCATTGATCATGGCCTGGGCCAGGACTGTAGCGGTCGTGGTGCCGTCACCGGCTACATCATTCGTCTTTGTAGCGACTTCTCTGACCAGCTGTGCGCCCATGTTTTCGAAAGCATCTTCCAGTTCGATATCCTTTGCGATGGTCACGCCGTCATTGGTGATGAGGGGGGTTCCGTAGGTCTTGTCCAGGACTACGTTGCGGCCTTTGGGACCTAAGGTCACACGGACGGTATTTGCCAGTTTATTGACGCCGGCTTCCAGTGCTTTTCTTGCATCTTCACCGAATTTGATATCTTTTGCCATAATGTGTTTCCTCCTTTATTTCACGATCGCCAGAATATCGTTCTCGCGAACGATGATATATTCCTGTCCGTCAAGCTTTGCATGCGTTCCTGCATACTGGGAATAGATCACCTTATCATTCACTTTGACTTCCATTTTGATTTCTTTACCGTCTACGATGCCCCCGGGACCGACTGCGATCACTACGGCCATCTGGGGTTTTTCCTGTGCAGAACCCGGAAGTACGATGCCGGATTTTGTGGTCTCTTCTGCTTCGATCTGCTTTAATACGACACGGTCGGCAAGCGGAACTAATTTCATGATAAATCCTCCTTATATTCAGCATGTCTCGTGTGACATGTTTGTGATGTATTCGTAAAATCAGCACTCGACCTCAACGAGTGCTAACCTACATTGTTTATCATACCACTTTTTTTCTTAATGTCAACCTTTATCTCTCCAAAACACGAAATTTTCACTGTTCTTCACCCTGGTCACCCCCCTCCACTTACCGGCCTTTCTGCTGTACGTGGCCACTCCTCTACATACTGGCCTTTCTACCGTACGTGGCCTCCCCGCTGCTTTGTATATCTGCCTGCGGTGACATATAGTACTTTCCGGGAGGCGCTTCCGCTTGGGTCCGGTGCCCTAACGGCACGTAAGCTCGCCTTCACCCTGCGGGTTTGCCTCGCTAAGTGCTTAAGACCACACACTCCCGGAGAAGTATTATATTCTCCCCTTGACAGGATGAGGTGTGCTGGCCGTAAGAAATGAATCTTGGGGAAGTTTTGTATGTTTAACTGGGGAAGTTATACGGGTGCCTGTACAGGTTTGTTGACTTTTTTGTGTGTTTGTGGTAGAGTTTAGGCATCGTTTTATTTTCTTTGCATGTCTTTTTATTTTTTACCCTGAAGGTTTTTTATAAATTTATATATAAGGAGTTGTTTATGAAAGCGAAGCTGCAGACTTTGCCGGTTTCTGAGATCCGTGCGCTTGCGAGGCAGAAGCATATTCCGGATATTTATACGCTGAGAAAGGCGCAGTTGATCGATGCGCTGGTGGAGCTTTATGAGAAGGAACAGGTGCAGGAGGCTTCACAGGAAAATGTGCAGGAAGAAGTAAAGGAAGTTCCTTTTCCGGAGGTCCAGGCTTCGGCAGTTCTTTCCAGGGATGAAGCCCCGGAGAGTTCTAGAAGTACGCGGGAAGCGGATCCTGTTAAGAATCTCAGGGATCTGGATTCCGGTGATAAGGCGGAGGGTGTACTGGAGGTCATGCCGGATGGTTTTGGTTTCCTTCGTTCCAATGGTTATCTTCCCGGGGAGGATGATATTTATGTGGCGCCCTCCCAGATCAAAAAGTTTAATCTGAAGACGGGCGATATCATTACCGGGACCAGGAGGATCAAAGGTCCGAATGAGAAGTTTTCAGCGATTCTGTTTATCAGCAGCATTAATGGAATGTCTATCCAGAATCATTCTAAGCTGACGGCTTTTGAGAATCTGACACCGGTATTTCCTCACGACCGTCTGCATCTGGAAAGGAAGGATGCGGAGCTCTCGCTTCGTATCGTCGACCTGCTCTGCCCGGTGGGCAGGGGTCAGCGCGGCATGATCGTGGCCCAGCCTAAGGTTGGTAAGACTACACTTTTAAAACAGATCGCGCATGCCCTTTTGGAAAACCATCCGGACCTCCATCTCATCGTCCTCTTGATCGATGAGCGGCCGGAGGAAGTGACGGATATGATAGAGACGGTCAAGGGGCCTAATGTGGAAGTGGTTTTTTCTACTTTCGATGAGCTGCCGGAGCATCATAAACGTGTATCAGAAATGGTCATAGAACGGGCGAAGCGTCTGGTGGAGATGAAACAGGACGTTGTGATCCTGCTGGATTCCATTACCCGGCTGACGCGGGCTTATAACATAACTGTTACCCCTTCCGGAAGGACATTGTCCGGCGGTCTCGATCCCGCAGCTTTGTATATGCCAAAACGTTTCTTCGGCGCTGCCAGAGCCATGAGGGAAGGCGGATCTCTTACGATCCTTGCGACTGCCCTGGTGGATACAGGGTCCAGACTGGACGATGTGGTCTACGAGGAGTTCAAAGGTACCGGTAATATGGAACTGGTGCTGGACCGCCGGCTTTCGGAACACCGCATTTTCCCGGCTATCGATCTTTTGAAGACTTCTACCCGGCGGGATGACCTGCTGCTCACAAAGGCGGAACAGGAAGCCGTGGCAAAGATCCGCAGCATGACTTCGGGCAGCCGGCCGGAAGAAGCCACGGAACAGCTGCTGAATTTATTTGCCCTGACAAAAACAAACGAGGAATTTATCGCTAAACTTGAACGAGTCGTTCCCATGAATTAATCATTTGTCCAGCTGAAAGACAAACGCCGGAGGATCGGCCCCTCCGGCGTCACTTATTAAGTAATCATTTACATTTTTTCAGGAGCTTCAAAGCCCAGGATGTGAATACAAGTGGTCAGGATATCCCGTGTCAGTGTCAGAAGTGCCAGATAGGCTTCCCGTTTCTCTGCATCCTCTTCTTTCAAGATCTGCGTCTCATGATAGAAAGAATTAAACGCATCACAGACCTGGTAAATATAGCCGCAGATCCTGTGGGGAGCCAGATCTTCTGCCGCACCGGTGATCATCTCCGGGAAAGTGGCCAGGGCTTTCATCAAAGCCTTGATACTCTCACCGGAATCCTGAAGTGCTTTCATCTTTTCCGGCGGGACTTCAGTCTCCTCTGCCTTCCGCAGAATAGACTTGATCCGGACGATGGTGTACAGGATGTAAGGCCCGGTATTACCTTCAAAGGAGGCAAAACGGTCGATGTCAAAGTTATAATCCTTTGTAGCCTGATTGGAAAGATCGCCGTATTTAATGGCGGAAAGGCCTACCATCTTCACGGTTTCTTCATCCAGCTCATCTTCTGAGTACCGCTCTTTCATTTTATTCAGGACAGCCTCATTGATCTCTTCGATCAGGGCTTCCAGCCGCATGACACCGCCGGCCCTGGTCTTAAAGGGTTTTCCGTCCTTACCGTTCATGGTGCCGAAACCGATAAAGTCAAGTTCTGTTTCAGGCTTTACAAGACCTGCCTTCCTTGCGACTCTGAAGAAACTGGTATAATGCAGCTCCTGGCGCTTGTCGGCCAGATAAATGATCTGGTCGGGATCATAATCCCGCATACGCCAGATCAGGGTGGCCAGATCTGTAGTGGCATATAAAGAGGCGCCGTCGGATTTCTGGATCAGGCACGGAGGCAGTTCACGTGAGTCGCCGGGCTCTGTGATATCCACCACCAGGGCACCTTCTGAAATATAGGCGATCCCTTTTTCCTTCATATCCCGGATCATGTCAGGAATAAAAGGCTCTGCATCCGATTCTTTTTTCCAGAGTTCAAAGTGCACATCCAGGTTATCATAATTTTTCTTCAGGTCTTCCACGGAAACATTGATGATATGCTGCCAGAGTGCTTTATACGGTGGGTAACCGGCCTGGAGCTGCACGGTATTCAGGTGTGCGGCTTCGGCAAAATCGGGATCCTCTTTTGCACGCGCTGAGGCTGCCGGGTAGATCTCTTCAAGTTCACCGATCGTAAAAGGAGCTTCTTCCGGATAAGGCCCGTTGTATGAAGGGTCAAAGTAAGGAAGATACGGCATCCTTTTCTTTACTTCTTCTATGATCAGACCGATCTGCAGACCCCAGTCGCCCAGATGCACGTCGCCGATGGTTTCGTGGCCCAGATATTTAAGAAGCCTCTTTACCGCTTCGCCGATGACGGCTGAGCGTAAATGTCCGATATGAAGTGGCTTCGCCACATTGGCGCCGCCGTAATCTACCATGACAGTCTTCTTTTTCGGAAGATCAGTGCCGAACTTCTCTGTTGTGGCCATATCCTTAAGAAAACCGGCCAGAAAACGGCTGCTGAGGGTCAGGTTGATAAATCCCGGCCGGACAGCTTCAACCTTTGAAAAAGGGCCGTTTTCATCGATACAGGCCACGATCTCTTCGGCGATGACAAAAGGCGCTTTATGAGCCTGCTTCGCCAGGGCCATGGCGCCGTTGCACTGAAATTCACAGAGATCCGGACGGTTTGACAGAGCAGCTGTGGCATATTGCGTATCATAGCCGGCTTTTTCAAAAGCCATTGAAAGACTGATATTCAGTGATTTCAGAAGATTCATACTGTACCTCTAAAACATGGGCACTCCCGATAAAGATCGGGAGTGCCGTCTGATGTGATAACAGATCACAGGATTATTTGTTCATCTGCTTTGCGACTTCGGCTGCAAAATCTTCTTCTCTCTTCTGCAGACCTTCGCCGGTCTCGAAACGTAAGAAAGCGCTGACAGCAGCCTTTGCGCCATTAGCCTTAGCGGTCTCGGCGATATACTGCTTCACGGTCTGCTTACCATCTTCAGCCTTAACATAGACCTGGTCTAACAGGCAGATCTCTTTCAGCTCTTTGTTGATACGGCCCTTGATGATGCCAGCCTTGACGTTTTCAGGCTTGGAAGCTTCCTTGGGGTCATTTTCGATCTGAGCCTTTAAGATCTCAGTCTCTTTCTCGATGAAATCAGCCGGAACTTCCTGGCTGGTGCAGAACTGCGGCTTAAGGGCAGCGGCCTGCATGCAGATGTTGCGGCCCATTTCCATCAGATCATCATTATAAACATCGGAATCCACCTTGACAAGGACACCGATCTTTCCGCCGCCGTGGATATAAGAAGCGATGAAGCCCTCATCTACACACATGCGCTCGAAACGGCGGATATTCATGTTCTCACCGATGATGGAGATCATAGAAGCCAGTTTTTCTCTGACGGTCATAGAAGGATCCAGAGCCCACTTCTCTTCCATGAAGCTCTCCACATCCTTCACATCCGAATTCAGGATCTGCTGTGCAACTTCTTCAACGTAACTCTGGAATTTTTCATTCTTGGCAACGAAGTCAGTCTCAGCATTCACTTCAACGACGACAGCACTCTTAAGATCTTCGGAAACAGCGTTTCTCACGATGCCTTCCGCAGCGATCCTGCCGGCCTTCTTTTCAATACCGGCCAGGCCTTTTTCACGTAAAAACTCTACAGCTTTATCCATATCACCGTCGACTTCGGTCAGGGCTTTTTTGCAGTCCATCATACCGGCGCCGGTCATTTCACGCAGTTCTTTTACCATTGCAGCAGTAACCTGCATAATCATATCCTCCTTGTATTATCTTTCGTGAAAGTCTTATTCTTCGTCTTCTGTCTCAGCTTTGACTTCTTCAGCGATCTCTTCAGCAGCTTCTTCGACGATCTCTTCAGCTTCTTCCTTCACAGGAGCGGTGGTCTCATGAGCTTCGCCCTGCTTAGCCTCGATAACAGCGTTTGCCATGGCATCAACGATCAGCTTCACGGCACGGATGGCATCATCATTGCCGGGGATCACGTAATCCAGTTCTTCAGGATCACAGTTTGTATCGCACATACCGATCAGGGTAATGCCTAAGTTGTGAGCTTCCTGTACACAGATACGTTCTTTCTTCGGGTCTACTACGAAGATCGCATCCGGGATCTTTCTCATTTCCTTGATGCCGCCGATGTTCTTTTCCAGTTTTTCCCATTCTTTCTGAAGTTTCGCAACTTCCTTCTTGGGAAGGACCTCAAAGGTTCCGTCTTCAGACATCTTCTCGATCTGGCGAAGCCGCTGGATACGGGTCTGGATGGTCTTGAAGTTTGTCAGCATGCCGCCCAGCCAACGCTGATTGACAAAGAACATGCCGCACTTTTCAGCAGCTTCACGGATAGCATCCTGAGCCTGTTTCTTTGTTCCTACGAAAAGGATGGTGCCGCCCTGGGAAGCGATATCTGCCACTGCCTTATAAGCGGTGTCAACCATACCTACGGTCTTCTGCAGGTCGATGATGTGGATTCCGTTT
>CACZSO010000261.1 GCA_902783795.1 uncultured Eubacteriales bacterium | reverse complement strand
TCGTTTTTCAGGCAGCACATCAGCCGTCCGCAGACACCGGAGATCTTCGCGGAATTCAGCGACAGATTCTGTTCTTTGGCCATCTTGATGGAAACCGGTACGAAGTCAGGGAGCCAGGTGGTGCAGCAAAGCTCACGCCCGCAGACCCCTAAGCCGCCTAACAGCCGGGTCTCATCCCGCACACCCACCTGTCTTAATTCGATGCGGGTCCTGAAAATACCGGCCAGGTCCTTTACCAATTCTCTGAAATCCACACGGCCGTCTGCCGTAAAGAAAAAGGTGAGCTTGGAGCGGTCAAAACAATATTCGGCCCGGATCAGTTTCATTTCCAGCCCGTGCTCTTTCACCCGCTCCTTGCAGATCTTTAAGGCTGTCTCTTCATTTTTCAGATTAAGATTTAACTGATCATCATCGTCTTCGGTGGCCCGGCGGATGATGGGCTTTAATTCACCCTTGATATGGCTCTCGTCGACCTCCTTATTAGGCATGATCACCGCGCCGTATTCCAACCCCTGGGCCGTGGCTACGATAACGCCTTCGCCGCGCTTGAATTCCTGTCCCCGGGGGCTGAAATAATATACTTTTCCCTGGTGTCTGAAGCTGACACCTATCACTTCTGTCATGTTTCCTCCTGTATCTTGAAAAAAATCGTCTCCATGGTAAGCTCAGGCGTAACATTGGCCTTAAGGTATGCTTTTCCCTCATCCAGGCTTTCCATGATCCGGTTGATTCCCTCAAAGGAGCGCTCTCTGGCAAAGATCCGGCTGATCATCCGGTCTTCTGTGAGGATCATCCGGTCCTCCGTCGCTCCTGCCTTAAAGATCAAGGCATCTCTCAGCCACAGCCGGATATATTCCAGGCAGGTCTCCAGCTGTCCTTTATATTTTCCCAGGGCTTCTGCCGTATCCCTGATCTTCTCTGCCTCCGGCGCCGGCCCGTTTTCAAACAGTGTCCGCACCAGAGCAATGGCTTCTTTTTCCTCTTCCGTATATTCTTGTCTTTCCGAATACACATTGAACTTTACGCACCGGGACCGTATGGTCTCCAGGAACCCCTCTGCGTTGTCCGTCAGCAACAGGATCACCACATATTCCGGCGGTTCCTCAATAGTTTTTAATAGCGCGTTCTGCGCCTGCACATTCATTTTTTCCGCATCCCGGACGATGTATACTTTTTTGCCGGTCCCATAGGGGCGGATATGCACGGTCCGGTTAATGGTTTCCCTGACATCTTCCACAGAAAACAGGTTCGGCTTTTCATGCTCCGGGATCAAAAGATCCGCCGGCGATGTTATGAGTTCCCGGGCAAATTTCTCCGCCGTTTTAAAGATGATGTTCTTCTCTCCCTCCAGGATATAGGCATGCGCCTCCTGTCCGGTAAAGGCGATCTGCTTTAAATATGCGGACAATATTCCTTCTTCCATGCCTTTTTCCTCTGTTTCCTTCTCTTTCCCTGCCGCAGGCTTATATAAACCGGTTCCGGCTTTTCTGCCGGCTGTCAGCGCCTGTTTTTTCCTGTTTTTTTCTGACTTTTGGCCATGCTCTTCCCTGAGAATACCGCTTTTTTGCACCGTGTATACCTGATCAGTAAGATCAGAAGGGCTGCCAGCACAAACACGCCCATTTCTATCGCCGCGGCCAGAAAGATCTCTTCGGGAAGGATCAGAATGACCGGATCTTTCTTTACATTGAATGCCCAGTAGGCATTCGTGAACAGTATTTTATGCAAAAATACGAAGGCGGCCCGGGCATTGATCCCTGCAGCTGCGCCCAGTGTCAGAATAACGGCCAGTGTGAACAGGCAGGTCCACTTCATCCATTCAAAAGTCCTCATACGCTTCCCGGCTCTGAAGCCCAGATAACACAGCGGCGCGCCTATAAATCCCATGATCTGGATATGTTTAAACAATATCTTAACGTCCTGAAAGTGCACCAGGCCGGATGGTGAGGACGGAAAATCCGGAAAACTTAACGGTCCTTTTCCCCACAGCATATTATAGCGGATCAGGACTTTATAGTTTTTCATGATGACAGCCAGAGAATATCCGGTCTTTTCAGGAAGTTTAAGCTGTACGGCAGCCAGCCGGTACAGGGGCACCAGAAAAAGCACCAGTGTCACCGACAGGCACACAATGGTGAAAAACACGGCAAGTGTCATAAAGCTGTTATACAGAATATGCTTGTTTTTATCCATGCAGATCTTTTTCCATCCCTTAAGCCATCTTAATGTCTTCAAGCTTTCGGGACCGTTTTCTGATCCCTGAATAGTTTATTTTACCACAGAAATGCATACGGCACAAGAGCCTCGCAAAATTCCTGTAGAAAGAGGAAGCCCCGACCGGCTGATATGGCCGGCGGGGCTTCCTCATCTTTGACAGACTGATGTCTGCTGCATTTTGATCAGAAGATCAATCATCAAAATAACTCTGCTGGGCAAAGCTTTCATTCTCTCCAAAGCCGGCACTGAATCCTGGCCTTACTGCCGCCGGCCGCTCTGCATGAGAGATCATCACATGTTCGATACCGGTCTTATAACTCTCGATCATGCCATGTACACACTCAAAGGCCTGGAGGCCCATGGAATAATGGCAGCGCGGTTTCCGTCCGTTGCGGATCGCAAACGCCAGATCCATCAGCCCTATGCCGCGGGATTCATGGTTGTAGCCGCAGATGGTCGGAACCGTGAATTTTCCGTCAGGCAGGGGTCCCCACTTGGGATCGAAGACCATGGGGCGGCCGGAGTTGTGCTGAATGACGATCTCACCGCCAAAGAAGTTCGGATCCGGACAGAACAAGGTCCCGTTCGTTCCGATGACCTGGAACTGGGTGTCCATCTTTCCGGGAGGCATCATAAAGACACCGGTCACGCCGGAATCAAACTCCAACGTCCCGATCATCATGGTCGGCTCCGTCATTTCCTTGTATTCTTTATACATGGTGTTCAGCGGATCCAGGATGGTCTGCTTCTCCTGGCCGGGCTTGCAGACACCGGATACCCGATTGATATTGCCGAACATATTGATCATATTGTGCAGATAATAGCCGCCCATGTCAAAGGGGGCTCCGCTGCCCTGGGGCGGACGCGGGTTAAAGCCCGGAAGACGTTCTCCCATCATGGGGAAACCGCCGCCGCCATTATCTATTCTGGGATATTCACGACGTGTACTCTGTCCGAATCTGCCGCCGCCCATGCTGCCGCGGCCCAAGGCGCAGAAAACGGATACGGGTTCACCGATCACGCCCATGTCAATGATATGCCGGCAGGTCTGCCATACGCCGCCCAGGAAAGTATCCGGAGCCATGGTGAACCATACACCTTTTTCTTCTGCCAGGTCTGCCAGCTCCTTACCTTCTTCCCAGGTAACAGCCATCATCTTCTCGCAGTGGACATGTTTGCCGGCCAGAATGGCATTCTTTGTTACTTCATAATGAGAACTGGGATAGGTCAGGTTCAGGACCACCTCTATCTCCGGATCATTATAGATATCCTCATTCGTGCAGGCTGTGCCTCCGAATTTTTTCGCGAACAGTTCGGCACGTTCCGGGACCGTATCCGCGAATTTCACCACATCGACCATACTGAACTGATTGATGATGCTGGGCATGTACGCACGGTTCGCTATGGTACCGCAGCCGATCAGACCTACTTTAATGGGTTTTTTCTCACTCATCCGTTCTTTCCTCCTGTCATTTTTTGTATTATTATTTAAACTATAGCTAATAAAAAATATTACAGCTATTGTCCGGCGTTCGTCGGAATTGTCAATTTGTTCTTCTTTTTTTGCCTGCAGCTTCAAAAGTTTACATATTGCAAAACGATCTGAACGTTTTGAAAAGTATCCGTTACTCCAGCGGCATCTTCACGGCTTTCGGGCGTGCTTCTGATCCGGATCTCTGACCCGATGCCGGAACCGGCACTGTATCAAAGATCGGTTTCTTTCCGTGATGCTTGATAATTTTATGTCCGCATGATATAATACATTATCTGAATCGTATAACTTCACAGAACAGGAGCCTTATGTTAAAGAATAATATCTCTCTTGATGTAAAAATTAAATGCCTGGAAGAAAGTATCACCCAGGCAGAGATCGCCCGGAAGATTGGTACGACCGCCCCTTATGTCAGCCGGATGATCAATCATCCGGAAACCATCGTCAACCGGACTTTCGTGGAGATCCTGAACCAGCTGGGATATGACATCCGGCTGACCTACGAAAAGAAAAAGGCATAACATTCACCAAATTTTGGTTCACAGACAGAACTATCGGCCGTTTTCCTTTCGGCGCGGATCCCGGAGAAACAGGAGCGGCACGGCACCGCTTTGTCATGTTCCTCTTAGTCCGGAAGGTTTTAAGGAGTTTACATATGAGTATTCGTTTTCAGATATTGAGCGGGCATGAACTGGATCGTTTTATCAGCTTAAGGATCCGGCAGCTGCGCGAAGAAGGCGCTGCGGAAGATATCGATCTCACGCCATCCCTTAAGGATTATTATACCCGGCATATGGCCGATGGAACCTTCGTATCCTGGCTGGCCATGGAGGACGATGAGATCATAGGGACCAGCGGTATGTCCTTTGTGGAAAAGCCCCCGTATTTCGGATGCCCCAACGGACGGATCGGCCTGCTTTCCAGCATGTACACCGATCCCGGCCACCGGCGCAGGGGCATAGCCCGGGAGCTTTTATCCCGGGTTATAGAAGAAGCAAGGAATTACGGCTGCTCCGTGGTCCAGATCACAGCTTCCGATATGGGTGTATACCTGTATACGGATTTCGGTTTCAAGAAAAACGAGAATTTTATGCAGTATAAATTATAAAAAGTATTCACGAGGGCAGATCCGGGGAGGAGTCCGTCTTTCACCGCTGATAATATACCGGATCAGGACCGGGGCTGCCGCTGTTTTTCCTGCAACGCTGTCTGCCTTTATACCGGTCTCTCTGCGGAAGCGGGCGAACAGCGGCATCATCATGATATAAAACATTCAAATGAGGTGTTATGAAAGAAAAAGTGATCTTAGGCATGTCCGGAGGGGTGGATTCCTCTGCCGCAGCCTGGCTCTTAAAAGAAGAAGGGTATGATGTAGAAGGTGTGACCATGCTTTTTTATGCACGGTCCGATGTCCGGGAAGAGATGTATAAAGATGCCGATGATGCGGCCTCTGTCTGCTGCACGCTGGGCATTCCTCACCGGGTCCTGGATCTTAGGCAGGAATTCTGCCGGGAGATCATAGAACCGTTCTGCCGAAGCTATCTCAGCGGCTCCACGCCCAATCCCTGCGTACTGTGCAACCGGCGCATGAAGTGGGCTGCCCTGGAAGACATTGCCCGCCAGACAGGCGCCGGACACATCGCTACCGGGCATTATGCCGGCATCTTACGGCTTCCGGACGGACGATATACGGTCCGGAAAGCCCTGTATGACACCAAGGACCAGACTTATGTGCTCTGCCAGCTCACTCAAGAGACTCTGAGCCGGATCCTGCTGCCTTTATACAGCTATGATAAGCCCTCCATCCGAAAGATCGCCTCTGATCTGGGGCTTCCCATCGCCGGAAAAAAAGATTCTCAGGATATCTGTTTCATTCCGGACGGAGACCATCTGGCCTTCATCCGTCATTTTTTCCATGATGAATCACTGCCCGGGCTGAAGCCCGGCACCTTTGTGGATATGGACGGACAAGTGCTGGGAACACACCGGGGCCTGGCACGATATACTATCGGTCAGCGGAAAGGACTGGGGCTGGCTATGGGGCATCCGGTCTTTGTGACGGCCCTGCGCCCGGACACCAATGAAGTCGTGATCGGGGAGAATGAGGATCTGTTTACAAACACTCTGACCGCCTCCCAAGTCAATCTGATGGGCCTGGCTCCTGAAACGGTTTCCGAAGGCAGCATCGTCCGGGGAAAAGCCCAGATCCGCTATGCCCATAAAGGA
>CACZSO010000260.1 GCA_902783795.1 uncultured Eubacteriales bacterium | reverse complement strand
TTGCCCCATGTTACATAACAGAAAAAAGCCACGCTGATCCCTTTAAGATTCAGCGTGGCCAGTTTGCAGTTTCGTTATCCAGTTAAATACAGTTAAAGAAGAGAATAATTTAGAAATTCATCTTCGGTACGACCGGCACATATTTCAGTGCTTTATGGCAGGCTGCCAGTTCGCGGTCGAAGTCGACCTTCACTTCACAGGGATCATCGAAGACCATGGTCGCGCCGGCGCCTTCCTTCCATTCGGGCCATTCCACCGGAAGATACTCGTTATTCGGGTTGCCGGTGCGGGCGAAGTTCACCCAGGCCTGGCTCATCTGGTTCTGCAGCAGTTCGGAAACTTCACCGGCATTGCAGACAGCCACTTTATCGATGTTGCGGAATGCGAAGGGGATCTCGGAGCAGTGCCATGCGGACTTGCCTCCGTCATAGGGGAATTCCCAGGCAAAGACATAGTTATAAGTGGGGGCACAGCCGCTCTTCACACGAAGATCCATGTACTCCAGAGTAGACGGACGATAGCCATCATCCACGAAAACAGAGTCGATCAGGTTCTTATTCGGCCAGGCTTTCCTGAAAAGCTCCATCAGTTCATCAGCGCCTCCATCCGGGAAAGCCTGACGCACATATTCTTTCTGCTCTTCTTCGGAAAGTTCCCACTTGCCGCCGGGTGACATGAAGCCCATCTCATTGATGTTGGAGCCCAGCATCATGACGATCTTCTTGCCGTTCTCGGTGAAGCCGTCCTTCAGTGCATGACCTACAAAGTAGTCATTGACTAACGGACCCCAGCCGCGGGTATTGATGCCTTCCTGACCCAGCTCATCCACGTATTTCAGCAGGGTCTCCACCGGCATATTGGCCAGATCTTCGATCTTATCCGTGCCGGCTTTCTTAAAGAGGCCTTCTACCACAGCCTTAGAGAATTCCTTGTCCACGTTTCTGTCAGCGACAGAACGCAGGCCGGATTCCACGATGACCTTCTGGAACAGACCGTCCGCTGCCGGGATCTGCATCAGGGTCGATACTTTTCCGCCGCCGCCGGACTGTCCGAAAATAGTCACATTCTCAGGATCTCCGCCGAAGCCCTCAATATTATCATGGACCCACTGAAGAGCTGCCACCAGGTCTGCCATACCGCAGTTGCCGGAATTCCAGTATTCTTCGCCATATTCGGATACATCCAGATAACCCAGTACATTCAGCCGGTGATTGATGGAGACGAAGACGATGTCTCCGAATTCCGAAAGGTTCTTTCCGTCATAGGCCACCATTTCAATGGCTGAGCCGGAGGCGAAGCCGCCGCCGTGCATCCACACCATGACAGGTTTCTTCGCACCCCTGTCAATGGACTGGGTCCAGACGTTCAGGTTCAGGCAGTCTTCGGATTTGGGCCAGAAACGATGGGGGACCAGCAGGTCACCATTGGGCGAATCCGGAGACTGAGGATAGGTAATGTAGCCATAAGCCAGGGCATCTTTGATGCCTTCCCAGGGTTCTACCGGGGTCGGCTGCTGCCACCGCTTACAGTTTGCGTACTTGATCCCGTAGAAATGATAGGTGGTGCCCAGCTTAAAGCCGCGGAGCTTGCCTTCCTTCGTTTCAACTACAGGCTCAGAAGGGGTGCAGAGAAAGTCTTTAGATATCATATAATTCCTCCTTTAATGTTCTGTTATAAGCTTATCATTCCCTGTCTTTCCTGTCAATTATATCATACCCGGTGCCATCCTGTCTCATGAAAAAGACTGCCTTTTTCAATGATTACGTTCCCTGGCGCCTGATGCGGAAACCCAAATATAAAACAGACCTCTGTAATATTCCTGCTGTGCTTCTTTTGTTTTTCTCTTCACAAGACGCAGATATTCATTTATAATAGAAGTATCAAGCATATGACACCTATATATTCCGGTCTGACTGTGACCCGGACTGTCCTGTCGTGACCACCCGGCTGTTCCTGGGCATTGGTCTGGCCATATGTACCTTAGGAGATTTTTTGAAAGGAGTTTATATGAAATCTTTTATTGCGAGGGCTGATTATCCTGTTGTTGACACTGTCTATGGGAAGCTGAAAGGTTTCTTCTTTGATGGTCTTTTCCAGTTCAGAGGCATTCAGTATGCGAAAGCGAAGCGCTTCCAGCCGGCAGAGCCGGTGGATTCCTGGGAAGGCGTGAAGGATGCTACGAATTATGGCTTCACAGCACCCACCTACGGAGATCCTATTCCCCGTGGCGAGCTTATGGTGGCCCATCGTTACTGGCCGGAGAACGAGACCTGCCAGTACCTGAATATCTGGACGCCTGTCCTGGATAAGGAAGCAAAAAAGCCGGTGCTGGTCTGGTTCCACGGCGGCGGATTTTCTGACGGCTCGTCTCTGGAGCAGCTGGCTTATGACGGTGATGCACTTTCGAAATACGGCGATGTGGTCGTGATCACATTGAATCATCGCCTGAATATCCTGGGTTAT
>CACZSO010000259.1 GCA_902783795.1 uncultured Eubacteriales bacterium | reverse complement strand
GGGAGATCCAAGAGCATCCTGTATTCAATGTCTCTGTCCGGAGAAAGGAAGGCCTTTTTGTCGTCGGGACCATATTCATCAGAAAGCTCTTCGGGAAGGCAGCGTCCAGGGTGGGTGAGGATTTCAAGATATGCATTTTTTTTCTGGTCATATTGTATCATTTTCGGCAGAAGCAGACTGACGCGCTTCAGATCCATTTTTCCTGACATGGCTAGACCAAAGATACGACCGGTATCGATATTTGCGGCAAGCAGTTTCTTCCGGACAGAATGACTCAAAAGATGAAGAATCAGGTTCTTGGCAATATTCACGGGAGAAACGGTACCTATGATGCCAGGAGTGAAAAGAAACATGGCAAGCGGTTCGGTGGAGCAACGAATAAAGCACACCTGTTCACGGAGCCCCATTCTGTCCAGCGCATCCATCAAAGCGCTAAACACCAGCGGAATCATATGTGTATGCACATGACCATCGATTCGCAGAGTGAGAGGGTTTCCCCGGTCATCCTGCAGTTTCTTCGTTTTTTGGAGAAATGCCGTGATTTGCGCTTCTGTCTCTGCGGAAAGGGCTCTTCGCAGGATGTCCCGTTTCCGGCCAGGAAGAAAGCAACTGAAGAACAACTGAGCCCAGGAATTGTGTATAATGATCTCTTTTTTCGGAGAAGAGAGCTGGTAGCCGTCAATCAGATTGATATGTACTGACAAGAGAGGTTTCTGTGGAAAGTCTTTCCAATTTTTCCGGAGCAGATCCATACATGCATCATAGCATTCCATATTTGTAATCACGCTAAAGCTGTTGATCCTGCCGGCCTTCATCAGCGAGATGATTCGTTTTGAATTCTCAAGAGATGCTGCATAGTCATCCGCATGAAAATCAATTCCGTACATAATTCCCCCATTGGATTCCCCTGTCAGGAACCCGCATATATAAACTTCCATATCCCTGTCCAAAACAAATATTCATGTTACACAGAGAGGGGCTCCCGCCTTTATGGGGGAACAGGGTGATTATACCATTTGCCTGTGCTGAATTCAACCGGGCAGCAGGATATAAAATACCAGCCAATATGAACAGGAAGACAAAGGGAAAAGAGATTGACCGGTATTCATTTTCAGGATACAATGAAAACGGGCGATTTAGCGGAACGAGGTTCATAAACGGCCCCGGATGGGGGAGGCAGGGTACCTGACGGCAAAGAAAGGAAAAGGGATCATGGCGCTGATTTCCGTTATTTTACCAGCTTATAATGAAGAAGAGAATATCCATCGGGCTGCAGAGCGGCTATCAGCTGTACTGGCACCGGAAAGGGTTGACTGGGAGCTGGTATTCGTCAATGACGGATCCCGGGATCGGACATGGGAAAAAATCTCAGAAATTGCTGAGGAAAACCCACATATTACCGGGGTCAGGTTTTCACGAAACTTCGGCAAAGAAGCCGCTATCATGGCCGGACTGGCCTGTGCGAGGGGAGACTGCTGCGTAGTCATGGACTGTGATCTGCAGCATCCACCGGAAACGGTGGTGGAGATGCTGCATCTCTGGCAGGAGGGCTATGAGGTGGTAGAAGGGATCAAGCGGAGCCGGGGCACGGAATCGAAGCTCCATGCGCTCTTTGCGGGAACCTTCTACCGAATCATGAGTTCTGCCACAAAGATCGATATGTCGCGGGCTTCCGACTTCAAACTGATGGATCGTAAGGCGGTGGATGCGATTCTTTCTCTGCCGGAGAAGAACGCTTTCTTTCGTGCGCTTTCTTCCTGGGTTGGGTTCAGAACCACCACGGTAGAATTCGATGTCCAGGAACGGGAGGCTGGAACCTCCAAATGGAGCACCCGCAGTCTGACGGGATATGCAGTCCGTAATATTGCTTCCTTTTCTTCTGCACCTCTGCAGTTCATTACGGGCTTTGGTGGGATTACCCTGTTGCTGGCTATGGTGATGGGGATTCAGACGCTGATTCGTTATTTTTCCGGTAATGCAGTGGAAGGCTTTACCACAGTGATCTTGCTGATTCTGCTGATCGGGAGTATGTTGATGCTGAGCCTTGGGATTATCGGGTATTATCTGGCACGTATTTATGAAGAATTGAAAAACAGGCCAAGGTACCTGATCTCGGAAATCATTTCCAGCCGGAACAATTCGGAAGCAGGATCCGGTTTGTTCCTTGACAAAAGAAGCCAGGGAGGCTAAACTGAAAATTAGGGATCTAGATACAGGCGATGTGCCAGATGGTATTGTATGAACAGCTTAAGGAACCAAAATCTTGCTGTCGAGGGAAACAGGAGGCGCGGGGGAACCTGCTATTTAAATGAAGATATGAAAAAAGCTGTGATTATCGGCGGAGGTCCCGCGGGACTGACGGCAGCCTATGAACTGGTGAATCATTCAAATGAATACGAAGTCACCGTACTGGAAGAAGGACCCCAGGTGGGAGGGATTTCCCGTACAGTGAATTATAACGGAAACCGTATGGACATGGGCGGGCATCGGTTTTTTTCCAAGGTACCGGAGGTCAACGACTGGTGGGAGCGGATGCTGCCAGTTCAGGGAGCTTTGCCGTGGGATGACCGGGTGCTTGGCCGAACCTCCCAGGTGAAGCCCGGAGGACCGGATCCGGAAAAAACAGATCGGGTTATGCTTCGGCGCAACCGGCTCAGCCGGATCTTCTTTAAGTCCAGATTCTTTGACTATCCAATTAATCTTAAGTTTGAAACTATTAAAAACATGGGATTC
>CACZSO010000258.1 GCA_902783795.1 uncultured Eubacteriales bacterium | reverse complement strand
GCCATCGCCATGAAGGAAAACGCGAAGACCGCCGCTGAAGCCGCGAAGTGGATCGGCATCGGCCTGCAGGCTTTCTGCATCCCCGGCTCCGTGGCGGACCAGCGCCAGGTCGGTATCGGCCATGGCAACCTGGGTGCCATGCTCTTAGATGAAGAGACAGAGTGCTTCGCATTCCTGGCCGGCCATGAATCCTTTGCCGCAGCAGAAGGCGCTATCAAGATCGCCCTGAACGCTAACAAAGTCCGCCAGAAACCCTTAAGAGTTATCTTAAACGGCTTAGGCAAGGACGCTGCTATGATCATCAGCCGCATCAACGGCTTCACTTATGTGCAGACTAAGTATGATTATCTTTCCGCCGATGTTAAGGAAGACCATGCACTGACCGTCGTAAATAAGATCGCTTATTCTGACGGCGACCGTGCAAAGGTCAACTGCTATGGCGCTGACGATGTCCGTGAAGGCGTAGCCATCATGTGGCATGAGAACGCTGATATTTCCATCACCGGCAACTCCACGAACCCCACAAGGTTCCAGCATCCGGTGGCAGGCACTTATAAGAAAGAGCGCCTGGAAGCAGGAAAGAAGTACTTCTCAGTGGCATCCGGCGGCGGTACCGGCCGTACCCTGCATCCGGACAATATGGCAGCCGGCCCTGCTTCTTACGGCATGACCGATACCATGGGCCGTATGCATTCCGATGCTCAGTTTGCCGGTTCTTCTTCCGTGCCCGCGCACGTGGAGATGATGGGCTTCTTAGGCGCAGGCAATAACCCCATGGTGGGTATGACTGTGGCTGTGGCCGTTGCGGTCCAGGAAGCTATGACAAAATAAAGTAAGGTAAGCGAAGGCTCCCGAAGGCAGCTTCGGGAGCCTTCTTGCATGTATAAGGGAGAAAAGCCCATGGATCATGCCAAAGAGGCGGAACGTCTGTTTTTAGAAGGTTATAACTGTGCCCAGGCAGTCTTCTGTGCCTTTCGGGAAGAAACACAGATGGATTTAGAAACGGCAGCCAGGACATCATCCTCCTTCGGCGGCGGTATGGGCCGTCTCAGGGAGGTCTGCGGCGCCGTAAGCGGGGCCTTGCTGGCCTTAGGCATACTGAAGGGCTACAGCGATCCTCATGATCCGGAGGAAAAGAGAAAACATTATGCCAGGGTGCAGGAGCTCTCAGCCCGGTTTAAAGAGAAAAACGGGACCATCGTCTGCAGGGAGCTTTTAAAAAATGTCCCGGTCAGTGCCGGTCCTGTTCCGGAAGAAAGAACACCGGAATTTTACCAGCGCCGCCCCTGTTTAAGGCTTATCCGGGAAGCCGCGGCTATTTTAGAAGTAATGATCCGGGACCCGGAAACTTAAGAAAGGAAAATCATGATCCGTCATATCGTATTATTTAAGATCAAAGATGAGTTTAAGGATGAGATCCCGCAGCTGGTGGAGAATTTCCGCGGCATGAAGGGTAAGATCGAAGGCATGCTGGATCTGGAGGCAGGGGCTGATATTTTAAAAAGTGACCGCTCCTATGATCTGGCTCTGGTGACCGTTTTTGACAGTATGGCTTCCTTTGAGGCCTACCAGACTCATCCGGTCCATCAGCCGGTCAGGAAACGGATGCACGAAGTCAGAAGCGCTTCCGTCGCCTGTGATTTTGAGATATGAACAGGGGGTGTGATTCATGTCTAAAGGCAGATCTAAAATCATCGCTATCATTCTTGTAGTACTTATTTTAGCCGGGGCGGGAATCGTCTTTGGACCCCGTTTAGTCCATCGCTGCAGCAATTGTGATAAAGTATTTGTGGGAACAGGATATTATGCCAATATCATCAGTGATGCGGTAACGACGCTCACAGGTGAGGATGAAAAGATCCTGTGTAAAGACTGTGCAGAGGATGAGCATGCGGTATCTATTTTTGCAGGTAAATCCGTAGAAGATTTTAAGAGACCGTTATTTGAGAAAAAGAGCGATAAGAAGAAGTAAAGTCTAATATCATCTGAACATGCTTTAAAGACCGGGCTGCCCATACATAAGGACAGCCCGGTCTGGTTTTATATATAGTTTTAACAGGTTCAGCCACAGCCGTTTTTTCAGTCTCTTCCGTATATTGACTGTATATCGATCCCTGAATTAAGACGGATCAGGTCAGCAGGATCTATTTTGAGCACGTCCGCCAGTATAAATATCATGTCCAGTGATATGCCTACAGAACCACGCTCGATGGCACTGATAGTGCTTCTGTCGACATCGGCTTGTTCTGCCAGCTCAAACTGTGTCATTTTCCCTTTTTTGCGGTAATAGATCAGGTTAAGACCCACCTGTTCGTATTTCGTTTTATTCTGCTCTTTCATGTATTTTCCCTCAATTATATTATAAGAAAAATACAGTTGTATATGAACGGTCTGAGAATAGCACGGCGCTATTGACAGACATCATTTTTCGGGATATACTAAAAACGGCTGCAAAAAGTATCATCGTCTGCCGCCCTTTCTTTTGTATTCACCCCTAACCAACAATAGATCATTTTCGTTCAGACGATCATAAGATCTTTTTTGCAGCTGGGGCCTGTCGTTTTCGGCAGGCCTCTTTTTTTCTGTATCCGTTCTGTATGAACTTGCATTGAGATGGATTTTGATTTACAATAGAAACCGAAAGTCAGAGACTTTCACGGAGGAAAATCATGAAAAGAATGTATGCGATCCTGGCAGTGCTCTTTATAGCGATAGCGGCACTGATCATATTCGTATTTGCAGACGACCAGAGAAAGACCAGGGAAGCGGAAGCTACAGCGACCCACGCTTCCTCAGATGAAACAGAGCCTGAGGATGGAAGCAGAAAAGCCTCCCAGGGTGACAGATCGGAAGATATCCTTCCGTCGCTGCCTTTTGAGACGGTTCTTTCATTCCAGGCGGCAAAGGTAAAAGAAGTACCGGGTAAATCGATCCTTTCTCTGGAATTGTATGATACGGATAAAGAAGGGGCAAAACTTTTAGATAATGTCAGAAGCTTTGATTTTTCATCTTTCACTGCGACCGGCGAACTGGATGAAGATTATTACGTCTATTCTTTCCACCACATCTACCAGGTGGCAGACGGTGAATTTCATAAAGTGACCTATCAGGATATAAAGGTGGGCGATATGCTGCTGCTTCTGCAGGATTATACGAACCATTACTATATTCTGATCTATAGAAACACATAAGTTACACAGGCGTTAAAGAAAGGAAGTATGAAATGGCTGCGAAAAATCCTCTTTTTGACCAGAATCTGGACATCGAAGAGCGTATCTCCTGGCTCTTGAAAGAGATGACACTGGAGGAAAAGCTGAATGGATTATCCGGCTTTACCGGAAGCATTGACCGTCTGGGCATCCCAGCCATGGGAGCCGGCGGAGAAGCTGCCCATGGCATAGAGGCCAGAAATGATCAGTTTATCAAGTCGGATCCGGTGCTGACCACCAGCTTTACCCAGCCCCTGGGCATGAGCGCTACCTGGGACCCTGATCTTATCGAAGAGGCCGGCCAGGTGACGGGCGAAGAAGCCCGGGTGCTTTTCCACAAGGGTGTGGGCGGATTGATCCGGTGGGCACCCACAGTGGATATCGAACGTGATCCCCGCTGGGGCCGGACTGAGGAAGCCTACGGGGAAGACCCGGTGCTGACGGGAAAAATGGCCGGAGCCTATGCCAGGGGCATGCAGGGAACAGATGAAAAATATCTCCGGACCTCTTCTGTATTAAAGCATTTTTATGCGAACAATGATGAGGAACTCAGGGAGTATACGAATGCTTCCGTAGACCCGCGGAATAAAAACGAACTGTATCTGGAGACCTTCCGCCGGGTGATCGCCGAGTCCCGGGCAGAGGGCGTGATGACTGCCTATAACAAGATCAACGGAGTGCCCGGTATGGAGAATCCGGAAGTCCAGAAGATATTAAAGGATGAGTATGGAGTGACCTTCGCGGTCAGTGACGGCATGGCTCCGTCCCTGGCCTTTGGCCGGCATCGTTACGGCACCTACGCCAAAGTCCTGGCGGATTCCATTAAAGCCGGCGTGGACTCTATGACAGATTCTAATAACTTGATCTCTACGGCGGCCCGGGAAGCTATCCAGGCCGGGATCCTGACAGTAGAGGATCTGGATAAAGCCATCGGCAATATGTACCGTACCCGCCTGAAACTGGGCATGTTTGATGAACCCGGCAGTAATCCTTATGATGCCGTGACCGAGGAAGACTTGAATTCTGAAGCCCATCAGGATGTGGCCCGCAGGGTCAGCAGGGAATCCGTGGTCCTGCTTAAAAACGAAGGCGGCCTGCTGCCTGTGGCCGCAGAAAAGGCAGAAGATATAGCCCTGATCGGCATTATGGGCGATGTCTGGTTCCATGACTGGTACGGCGGCGAGCCCCATCATAAACACACATTGAAATATTGTCTGTCTGAACTTCTGGGCGGAGATGTCGCCTATGATGACGGCTGTGACCGGGTGTACTTTGAAACGGATGGGAAATATCTGTGCATCGGTGAAGATAATAACCTGACTTTAGGCGGTGAACCGGAGATCTTTATCCGTGAATGCTGGGGTTCCGGCAGCAACACTTTCCGTTCGGTCCGGACCGGGAAGATCATGAATATCATCAATTATGCGGATGAGGAAGAACCCTCACAGTCAGGGCGCGCCGCTGCAAAGAAAGCAGAACCCTTTGCATGGATGGTGCAGTCCATTTTCCATGTGGTACCTCAGGAGAATGACCGGATCCTTCTGACCGATGTATTCAATGATCCTTTGCAGGTACAGGATGACTTAAGCCTCAGGACTTCACCGGAGTTCACCGGTACGCCCTTTAAGCTGGTGGTCAAAGAAAACGGCATCGAAAGAGCAAAAGCGTTAGCACAAGGGAAGAAAACGGTCATCACAGCCTTAGGCTGCCATCCCACGGTGAACGCGAAAGAGACCGTGGACCGCAAGACCATTGCCTTCCCTGAAGAGCAGGGAGAGCTTTTAAAGGCCGTGGCAGCGGTCAATGAAAATACTGTGTTCGTGCTGTACAGT
Organism: uncultured Eubacteriales bacterium; assembly: GCA_902783795.1. GTDB lineage: Bacteria > Bacillota > Clostridia > Lachnospirales > Lachnospiraceae > UBA1267. The sequence continues at coordinate 8,975 of CACZSO010000258.1, read as the reverse complement.
AATTATCCTTATGCCTGCGGCGATGAGCTGGCTTCTGTCAAGGCGGCCCTCTGGAATACCACCGGCTCTCAGGACATGGGCTTAGGCATTGCAGAAGCGGTGCTGGGGAAATATGCTCCTGCCGGCCGCCTGAATATGACCTGGTACCTGTCTGATGCGGACCTGCCGCCTATTACAGATTATGATATCATTCAGGGAAAACGGACCTACCGTTATTTTGACCGTCCGGTGCTGCTTCCTTTTGGCTATGGTCTGACATACACCACTTTCAAATATGATGCCCTGAAGGTTTCAGTGGATGGAGACATGATCCGCGCAGATGTGGATGTGACGAATACAGGCGCTGTCAAGAGCGATGAAGTGGCACAGATCTATGGTATTCCGGCACCATCCTCCCTGAAGAGACCCTTAAAACAGCTGCTGGCTTTTAAGCGGCTCCATGAAGTAGAGCCCCAGGAGACCCGTCATCTGCACTTTGATATTCCGGTGTCAGAATTCTTTGTCTATGATACCGCGTCAGAGAAACGGGTGGTGGAAAGCGGCGAATACGGAATCTTTGCCGGTGCTTCCAGTGAAGACCGGGCCGTGGAAGCCTGCATCAGGATCGAAGGAGAAGGCTTGGGAGAAAGAAGCTTGAAGAAACTCCTGAAAGCAGACCATTACGACTGCCATGAAAATGCTTACTTAGTGGCCGGCGATTTCGGGTTTACCGCTGTTACATCGGCTGATAAAGAAAGACCTGTGGTGCTGGAGTACGGACGGGTCCGGCTGGATGATAAGCTGCGGGGGATCCGGCTCTGCATGAAGAGTAATGAAGGCTGCAAAGTCAGCGTGAAGCTGAATGGCAAGGAACTGGGTTGTTTTGAAGGCGGTACGAAGAGACCTCAGAATATGATGACGCTGACCCATCAGGGACACCGCACCATGGCAGAATTTTATGCCTACTGCGATTCCCTGGAGGAACGCTATAATGATGTGACGGTGAATTTTGAGCCTGTGGAAGCGGATGGAGAACTGCACACCTTGACCCTGACAGCCAGTAAAGATGTAAGGATCCTTTACGCAAGCTTTGTATATGGCGAAGTGCCGAGAGAAAGATTCTGACGTTATCATACAAAAAAGATGGCCTGCCAAAACGGCAGGTCATCTTTTTTATGTTTTCATGGTTTCCGCCGGTTACAACAGGAACAGGATGCGGAAGAGCCAGGCCCTGATCCTGGGATAGGCGGATTTTAATTTAATAGTATAGTAGCGGTAATGCTGCATCATTTCCCGCTGATCTTCCTCTGTGATCTCATGATTACTGAAACGGGCTTTCATGGCCAGGGCTTCCGCTTCTTCCGGCATACTGAACCGGGAGAGACGATGGAAGAAATTCATGCGCCGGTAATGGCGTAGTACAGATTCTTTCGGGCTGCCGCCCTTTAGATACCGGTTTATCAGGAAGCGGACCAGCAGTGGCAGACCAGCCAGCAAAAAGATCAGCAGCGAGATCAGGACATACTTGTTAATGATGATGGCAGGTGCCTTTTCACCGTCCTGGGGCTCTGCTTTAGTGGCAGCCGATGTATTGCCGGAAGCCTGGTTATTTTCGGAGTAGGTTTCCGTGGGCCGGCTGCTCCAGTCGATGGTTTCCCGTTCACCGCCGGAAGCGGGGGTCTGATCTTCTTCAAATATACCCGGTGTAACTTCCAGGGTGACCCAGCCCCGGTCTTCATCAAAGTATTCCACCCAGGCATGAGCCATGTTCTGGGTCACTTCTACCGTATTGTCTGCTTCTGTTTCTATTATATAGCCGGTACAGAGCCTGGCCGGGATATCCATATACCTTAAGAGGACCGTGGCGGCAGAGGCAAAGTGGATGCAGTAGCCGGTGGGGCTTTTTTCCAGGAACCATCTTACGAAATCTTCTCCCTCCGGCATGTAAGGCGTGGAAAGATCATACTGCTTATCCAACTGCAGGAAAGAAGCTACATAATGGGCGATCTCCCTGACATTGTATCCCTTTTCAGAATTCTCTTCATCAGAATTTTCCTCCTCAGCTATAGCATCGAAGATGCCGGCCAGATAGGATTTACCGTGACCGGAATACATGACAGCCTGCGGATCTATCTGTATAGTGGATGAAAAAGACCCGACATCCGAGTCCATCCTGACAACAAAGGAACCGCCGGCATTAGCATACAGGTCTGACAGATACTGATGGATCAGTTCTGTTTCTGTATAGGAAAGGCGGGTGTAGATGTTCCGGACATAATTGATATATTCTTTTGTCACAGGAACTGTTTCCTGGCCCATGGGAAGAGGATAGCGGCGCAGGTACCAGCGGTTATTCAGCCTCAGGTCAGATACCGGGGAAGCGCCGTTTGGCAGATCCGTAAGCCGGGATAGGGTGTAGATAACGGAAGCTGTTTTATCAGCAGAGACCGTGACAGTATTAAGGGTCGAGGCCTTTTTATTATACCAGACAGAAGCATCGGGGTGATAACCACCTACAGAGAAAGGTTCTCCGATCCAGCCATCAGAAGAATAATCTGTATAAGAACAGGCCTTTAAATAGATCCAACGGCTTTCGGTATCAGAAACATCCATGACATGCTCTGTGTCATCGCCCTGGGGGCCCACCTCTTTAAGATCGATCTTAGACGTGTCATTATTCCAGGGCTGATTACCCAGGGTACTGTAATAATTGCCCTTGCCGGGACCCGGAAGAGAGGAGGTAATATTCTCTGAAAAAGCACGGATCCTGGCAGCCCAGGCAGTCTCTTTATAGTCATTTGGCCGCGTCAGAAAGCCAATGAGTATAATAAACAGGGCAGCGGGCAGGATCAGCAGCAGCCGGAAAACCGGGAAGCCGCCATCCCTGAAGGGTTGGGTGGAGGCAAATAACAGGTAGATATAGCTTAAGCTCAGCATCAGTAAGGGGATGGTCTTCGGATAGGTATCCTGGGCGACCAGACAGACCATAAGCCAGGGAAGGCTTAAGAGTACCGTGATGCCGGCAGGAAGCCGGTGATTAATGGAAGAGGCCCCAGCAAATGACAGCACCACCATGGGCACGGCCAGACTGAGACTGACATAGTCATCCTTAAGCCGCATATAGTCAGGGATCAGACTATCCAGGCGGGAATAAGTCTTGGCGTAAATCTCCATGACTCTCTGGTGGATAAAATGGGCCCCGTCCATAATATTGTTGAACTGATGGAAAAAGACCAGGACGAACAGGACAAAGAAAATCAGACTAAGGATCCATGGACGTTCCAAAAGATAAGGCAGGGCGGTCAAAACAGAAAGAAGGGCAGCCGCGCCTATCAGGAAAGGCAGGCGGATGGACAGACCAAAAGCACTCGAAAACGTAAGGACAGCTCCGAGTGAAAGAAGAAAGGTAAATAATGCGGTCGAAAGGAACCGTGAAAAAAGCGCGGAAAAAGTCTTCATGACGATATCCTTTCGGGAATATAAAACACCCGGTCTGCGTCTTTAGGCGCAGGCAGGGGTACTTCCGGCTGGATCTCTACCTTAAGATCCAGCAGTCTTTCCATGCAGGTATACAGTGCTTCCCTGGATTCTATGACCTCTTGTAAAAGGATGTGGTCTGTGCCGTAGATCAGGGTAAAGGAGACCGGGAGCTTCAGCAGCTGTTCAGATAGCCAGAGGTATTCTCCCAGCGTTATGTCCAGTTTATCCCGGTCCAGTTCCGGTGTCAACATGATAACTATGTGCTTCATAACGGGATCCTGGGGATCTTTTACCAGAAGATCGTCCGTTTTGGCAGACAGTTTCCAATGCACCGCCCGTAAAGGATCTCCGGGGCGGTAGTCTCGGATGTCCGTGATCTCAGAAAACCCCTGAGAGGGAGAAGGCGTAAAAGAAACCGGCAGCAGTGCCCGTACGTCCGGTATGGGAGAAGGCACGGTGACTCGAGGGAAGACCGTGACGAAAACCGGCTCCGGAGGCGTGGTCTTGATACTGATAAGCCCCAGGATATCTGTCAGTTTACAGCGTTGTATCTCAAAATGATAGGTGCCGGCATGCAGGGGTTCTTCATAGAACGCCGCATAATCCGGCGCATTGAGCCTCATTTTTTCTTTCTCAGTCTTACCGCTTACCCGGTCTTCCAGTTTTAAGGTGAAATGGCAGCCCGGGAATAAAAGGCCGCGGGATGTCTTATGTTTATCCTTTGCATTTTTCTCCGTAAAGTACACCGTCAGGGAAAAATCATCGCCGGAGATCAGGCGTGTCTCAGCATCGACGCAGATCCTGACCCGCCGGAATAAAATCAGCGATACCAGAAGGGAAAGAAAAGGAAGCAGCAGTGTGACCCAAAGGGTAAACAGAGAAAACCAGCCTTCATAGAACACGAAGAAAACCACCATGCATAAAAGAAAGCTTATATATAATATCCGGTTTTTAAGCATTCGTGATCACCTCCTTAAGGAATAAGGACGTCAGATCTTCGGGCTGGGGACCCTTTTTATCAGTTCTTTTAAAATGGCCGTTTCTGTCACATCTTTTGACTCGGCTTCCGGTGTGAGGCGGATACGGTGGGGTACAGCATGCAGAAAAGCCAGCTCGGCATCCCGGGGGATCACATAATCCCGGTCATTGATGAAGCTGACAGCTTTGGCAAGAGCGGTCACCGCCAGGGCGGCCCGGGGGCTGGCGCCGGCGGACAGCATGGAATAGGTTCGGGTAGACTTTACCAGCCGGACTATATACAGGATGATCTCATCTGATATGAACTGGTCGCGCACCTGGTCCTGCAGGGCGATAAGCTCTTCCTTTGACACGATCTGCCGGACATCGTCCAGCGGGTTTGTAGTGAGCCGGGCTTTCACCATCTCCATTTCCGCCTCCAGGGAGGGATAGCCGATGGTGAGGCGGATCATGAACCGGTCGATCTGGGAATCCGGCAGAAGCTGGGTGCCGGCAGCACCGGTGGGGTTCTGGGTCGCAAAAACGATAAAAGGCTGGGGCAGTTTATGGGAGACACCATCCACCGTCACCTGGCCTTCTTCCATGGCTTCCAGAAGGGCTGACTGGGTCCGGGAGGTAGCCCGGTTCAGCTCATCAGCCAGGAACAGGTTCGATAAAAGCGGACCGGGTTTGAATTCCATGGTGCCGGTATCCCGCTGAAGCATGGAGTAGCCGGTGATGTCAGAGGGAAGAACGTCCGGCGTGAACTGGACACGGCCGTAACCAAGGCCTAAGGCACGGGAAAAGGCCAGGACCATGTTCGTCTTTCCTACACCGGGGATATCTTCCAGCAGGATATGGCCCCGGGCCAGGATGACTGACAGGATCCATGCCAGCTGCTGGTCCTTGCCGGAAACTGCTTTTTTTATTTCAGTAATGATCTCATTGACTTTATCCATAATAAACCTCGATCATACCGGCGCATCCAGGATCATGCCGGTTTTCTTTAGCAGCATTGTACCATGGCCTCTGACCTTTCGTCAATGACATCTGCACGGAAGGGCAGGAATGCGTGTCCGGGACCGGCGGCATTATCTTTTATATTCCCGTATTTTTCCTTTGTCAGAACATAGACAAAATGGTTATTTTAGCTTACAATGTAATCATCAATGACAGAATAACATACAGGGAAGGAGGTTCGATGTCTTAACAGGACATCGGAGGACGATGTTATGAGGTATTTTCTGGAAAACAGTGAGCTTAAGGTAGAGGCTGACCTTCACGGAGCGGAGGTAAAATCCGTCCTGAATAAGGAAAATTACCGGGAATACATGTGGTACGGCAACGGAAAATACTGGGGCCGGACAGCGCCGGTCTTATTCCCCTTCGTGGGCATGCTTAAAGGCAAGCGCTTCTTGTGGAAGGGGCAGGAATACCCCATGGGTCAGCACGGCTTTGCCCGGGACACGGATTTTGAACTGGAGTCCCAGACAGAAAATGAGCTGCGTTTTATCATGAAGTCGAATGAAGAGACTAAGAAGAAATATCCCTTCGACTTCACTTTTGAGATCGTGTACACGCTGGAAGGAAAAGCGCTGAATGTACGGTGGATCGTGACAAATACCGGTGATGAGACCATGCACTTTTCCGTGGGCGCCCATCCTGCATTTCTGTGCCCGGTCCACGGTGAGAAGAATAAAGCAGGCTACCGGCTGATCTTCAAAGGCGCGGAAGAGATCCGCCATCACGGCAATGCTTTAGACACAGGCCTGTCCATGAAAGAGGACATTGTTCTGCCGCTTAGTAATGAGACAGCCGTGATCACAGAGACCTTCTTTGACCGGACTACTTACATGGTAGAGAATAAGCAGACTTCAGAAGTTACATTGGCGGATCCGGAAGGAAAACCCATTGTCAGTGTTGCCTTTGACGCACCGCTTTTCGGCATCTGGTCCCCGGAAGGAAAGAACGCGCCTTTCGTCTGCATCGAGCCCTGGTACGGCCGGTGCGATGCGGAGGATTTCGAAGGGGATCTCTCTGAGCGTGAATATTCTAACGCGCTGGAGCCCGGAAATGTATTTGATGTAAATTACACCATAACATATTACACTGTATAAAGGAGGACAAAATGTCAAAAAAAGTGAAACCTGTTAAGGTAGGTGTGATCGGTTGCGGCACCATCTGCCGGATGACCTACATGCCCAACATGATGAACAAATTCCAGGTGATCGATGTGGTCGGCGTGGCCGATCTGATCCCGGAGCGTTCAAAAGCCATGGCAGAACAGTACGGCGTCCGTCAGATGACGAACGAAGAGATCTATAATGATCCGGAGATCGAAGTGGTCGTGAACCTGACCTATCCCGAGTCTCATTTCGAAGTCAGCCGGGATGCCATGCTGCACGGAAAATCTGTGTACTGCGAGAAGATGATGGCCTGTGACTGGGAAGAAGCCACAGAACTGATGAGGCTCGCTAAGGAGCAGGGTGTGTGCTTCACCACCGCTCCGGACACCTTCCTGGGCGCCTGGGAACAGTCAGCCCGCTTCTATGTAGATGCCGGCATCATCGGGAAACCGGTGTCTGTCCATGCCCAGCACACCTGTGCCTATCGTCCGTCGAACGCGAAGTTTGACCTTTCGCCGGATACTTTCTTCTTCCCCCTGCACCGGGGCGGCGGCCTGCCCTTCGACTGGGGCGGATATTATCTGCATACCATGCTGAATATCCTGGGACCGGTGAAGAGAGTGACCGGGTTTGCGGGCAATTATGAGCCTGTGATGCAGTATACTCATCCGGCTCATCCCAAATATGGGGAGGAGTTTAAGATCGATACACCCACCTCTATTTTCGGAGCCTTGGAGTTTGAGTGCGGCGCCCACGGCACCTTCCATCTGACCTCTGAGTCGTATAATTCAGACAACTTTATCATGACCGGTACCAAGGGCACCCTGACCTTAGGCAACCCCAACAACTTCGACGGCACCCTGGTCTTAAAGAGGGCCAATGCCCATGTGAAGCCACGGATGATGCCCGGCGGACCGCAGCCTAACGGCGCTCCCGTGGCAGCCTCCCAGCTGGGTGAGTTTGCCCGTCCCGAGGACACGGAACTTCCCATGCTTTTCGGCTACAATGATTCTTCCCGCGGCGTAGGCCTGGCGGATATGTGTTATGCCATGAGAAACGGCCGGAAGCCCCGGGCTCACTGTGACATCGGCTACCATGCCATGGAAGTCATTCACGGAATGATCGAGTCGGCGAATACCGGCAGGATCTACGAGATGACATCGCACTTTGAGCGGCCCGAGCCCCTGCCCTTAACGAATCTGGTGGGCACCGGCCAGGAAGATTCCCTGAATAATTAAAGAAGGAGGCAGTGATGGATTTTGTATTTGATCATGTCAATGTATTAGTAACGGATATGGAGCGTTCCGTAGCTTTCTACGAGAAGACCTTAGGCATGAAGGTGATCCGTGAAATGGGTTCTGCCGATGGTCCCGTGCACTTTGTGTGCCTGGGTTATGAAGGCTCGGACATGGTGCTGGAGCTGAAACAGGAAAAGGCTCATGAAGGCCCGTATAATTTAGGCGATAACTCCCATCATTTCTGTGTGAAGACGCCGGACATCGAAGAAGCCCTGGCTTTATACCGCGAGATGGGCATCATCGTCAGAGAGATGGGCGGCCACGGAGCTTTCATTAAAGATCCGGACGGATACGAGGTAGAGGTACTGCAGAAATAAAAAATGAAGAAGATGATTTCCTTTGATTCTGTATGCCTTGTGGATCAGGAGATCTTAAAGTCGATACAGGAAAAGAGAAATACTCAGAAGTAAAAGACTGTATTAATGATCAGGTTTAAGCAGATAAAAGAAAAAGTAAAAACATCAATTTAAAAGGAGGTAAAAATGAAGATCGGTGATACCGCAACCGGTGTACAGCATCTGGGACTGCCCACAAGAGATTTTGAGAAAAGTCTGGAGTTTTATGAAGGACTGGGCTTCACTGTCAAGTGGAGAGCAGAAAAGTTCCCGCTGGCGTTTATCCAGCTGGGCGGCGTGGAGATCGAAATGATGCAGCGGGATACCGCGAATCAGTTCTGGGGCGCCTGGGATCACATAGCCATTAATGTGACCGATGTAGACGCGGCCTGGCAGGCAGCCAAGGAAGGCGGCTACAATATTGTAGAGGGTGAAGATGGTCCGCGCAAACTCCCCTTCTTCGAGAATGGTGTCCGCTATTTCACCATTGAAGGCCCGAACAAAGAGAAGTTGGAATTCAATCAGTATCTGTAAAGTCTGTTAAGACCTGACAGCAGATCCCGCACTTTTCTGATGACGGAAAAGTGCGGGATCTTTTTGCGATTTCGTTGTTGACAATTGTATATATAAATAATATAATAATCCTATTACGTATACATTAGTATACATCAGAACGGAGACAAAGAGGACAGATAAAGTGGCAGAAAATGAGTTGATCATTCCGGAAAAGAAATACCGCGGAGAGACTGCGGTGGTTTCCGCACGCCTTCCCAAATCCATGATCGATGATTTGGACCAGG
>CACZSO010000257.1 GCA_902783795.1 uncultured Eubacteriales bacterium | reverse complement strand
GGTAAAACGCTGCATCAACCAGTCCAACCTGGCCTGGATGCGGAATTACCTGACCATGGACGAAGCACAGGATGCAAATAAGAAATATCTGGAAAATCTGGGCCTGGATCCGGACATCACGCCGGAAGAACTTCGTAAACTGCCGGCTTTTAAGTTCTATGACTTTGTAAATGAACCGGGCTTTGGCGCCCCCGGCGGACTGCCCGGCATGATGGTAGCGGATGGTGTGAACATCGTCTATCCCGAGGCAGAAAAGAACATGGCTGAATTTGGCTGCGGCGTAGATTATCTTTCTGGCGGCAACGTAGGTGAAGGTTCGGTACGTGGACGCGGCCTGGGACCGTCTCAGAAGTTTGAAAGCGCAGCGGAATTTTACGGATATATGCGTGAGAAGCTGGGTGATGAGCTGTTTGATAAATATGATTTTGAACAGCTTTGGCCGGTCAATGATGAGAATGCGGATTATCTTAGCCGTGTCCTGGCCAGCCGTGCTTTTGGCGGCGGCTTAGGCATCATGGGAGGTGTGATCACTAACCGTTACTTTGGCGCTTACCGGGCAAAAACAGCCCCCGGCGTGCGGAATTGGTCCTATGCCTTTGGACGTTATCTTCCCTGCCGCCCTGAGGAGAAAGGTACATTCCGGGATACGGAAAACTTATTAGCCTGGCATTCCGGAGAACTTTGGTATACTTTCGGGGCACTGCGGGACGGCATGCCTGCCTCCCGTCCCTGGGAACCCATTGACTTTGAACTGGCGGAACAGCTGAGCTCTTACTGGGCGAATTTCATCGCCACCGGTGATCCTAACGGCACAGATTCCTACGGACATCCCCTGCCGGTATGGCCGGAAAGCCGGGAGAACTTTGGCTGGATGGAAATCACCAATGAAGGGCCGGTGGGACACGAAGGCATCACCGATCTGGACAAACTCACCTTGGAATATATCGAAAAGAACCTCGATTATCCTGCACTGTAATAATATCAGGCTGAAACAGCATCAAATGACCTGAACAGGGCTGCCAATATCAAAAAGGCAGCCCTGTTTTAGTGAGAATGCCGGTGAACAGCATTACTTTTTAATAAAAGACTTGAAAAAGTGCGGTTTGGCGATTATCATACAACAAAGGACTTTATTTTATAAAAAGGAAGAATACTTTCATGGAAATAACCCCTGCAACCTACGTGACCGGTCACCGCAATCCGGATACGGATTCCATCGTGGCGGCCATCTCTTATGCTAATCTCTGCAATGCCCTGGGAGAGACCGGTTATGTCCCGGCGCGCCTGGGCCATTTAAATGATGAGAGCATGTTTCTCTTAAATAAATTCGGCTTCCAGCCGCCCCTGTATCTTCACACGGTGAGGACGCAGGTCAGGGACATTGAATTTGACCAGCTGGTCCAGGTGGGGCTGAATGCGCCGGTGAGCCATGTGTGGCAGCTGATGTATGAAAAACAGCGCAATAAGATCGCCCAGGTAGTAAATGAAGATGGAACTCTGTATGGCGTGGTTTCTGTGGGCGACATAGCGGAACAGGACATGCATTCCATCCGGGAACCCCACGTGGAAAACGTGCCGGTCTTCAACCTGCTTTCAGCCATCGAGGGCACGATCATCAACAGCGATGAAAACGTGTTTGAGAACCTGACCGGCGATGTGGTCATAGCCCTGCCGGGGCCGGAAGAAAACGTAAGAGACGTTAAAGAAGGCAGCATCGTCATCTGCGGAGAACAGCAAAATGTGGCAGAAAAGGCCCTGGAAAACGGGGCAGCCTGCATTATTTTCTGTCAGTGTAAACTGGCGGAAAAATACCGCGGCATGAATACAAGCACCTGCCTGATCACCACCCCCTGCGACGCCTATATGACTTCACGGATGATCTATCAGTCTATTCCGGTGAGCCGCATCATCACGCCCCATCCCATGGTCTGCTTCCATCTGGAGGACTATCTGGACGATGTAAAGGAGACCATCCTGCAGAGCCGCTACCGCAGTTACCCGGTGCTGGATGAAAACGATCACGTTGTAGGGTCTCTTAGCCGGTATCATTTGATGCAGCCCAAGAGAAAACGGGTGTTCTTAGTAGATCATAATGAAATAGGACAGTCTGTGCCCGGACTGGACCAGGCAGAGCTGGTGGGCATCATCGATCATCACCGGCTGGCCGATGTCCAGACAGGATATCCGGTGTTTATGCGGAATGAACCAGTGGGGTCATCTGTCACCATCATTGCCACCATGTATCAGGAACAGGGCCTGACGCCGGGAGCTAATCTGGCAGGGCTGATGGCGGCCGCCATCATCAGCGATACCGTCATGTTCAAGTCCCCCACAGCCACACCCAGGGACAGAAGGATCGCAGAACGGCTGGCCAGGATCGCCGGGCTGGATCTGGAGACATTGGGGACAGAGGTCTTTTCTGCCAGCCAGAGCGCCGATAAGCCGGCGGAGTCCCTGCTGTTCAGTGATTTTAAAGAATTCCTGATCAGTGAGCATAAACTGGGGATCGGCCAGATCACATCCATGGATTCAGAGAGCCTGATCCGGCGTACGGATGAATTCCTGGAGATCATGGAGACGGAAAAAGAGAAGAAAGATTATGATTTTATCCTGCTGATGATCACAGATGTACTGAGAGAAGGCACGGAACTGCTGATCGCCGGGGACGACGATATTCTGATCCAGGCATTCGGCGTTCCGAAAGTGGAGAACCATCGAGCCTTCCTGCCCCATGTAGTTTCACGGAAAAAACAAGTGGTGCCGGCCCTTTCGGCACTTTGGGGATAACAAAAACGAAGCCGGCCGGAGGTTTAAGACCTCTGGCCGGCTTTATTATTTACAGACTTTCCAGGAAGGCAGCTGCGCGCTCTGGCCAGCCCTCTGCATCAGTGCCGGTGCCATCTCCGAACCCATGGGGTGCATGCTCACCCTCATCCAGCACGGCCGATACATTGGCCTCATCCAACAGAGCCTTCATCTCTTCAGAATTGAGCGCCGGTACGACAGCATCGTCCTTTCCGCAGACGATGTAGCAGGGCGGGTAGTCCTGGTCAATGTGTTCCGCAACATTCCACACATCGATGGATTCGTGATGATCCGGACCGAACATCATGAGTTCAAAAGCGCCGTCACCACCGGAAGTCCTTTGTTTGAGATCAATAAAGGTGTAAATGGGCAGCATCAGTCTGGGCTTGGGAAGGCCGTAGCGCTTCCAGCCATTATTGCCTGTACCCCAGTTTGATATCAGGTTCGCGCCGGCAGAGAAACCGCCGATGACATAGTCTGCCGGATCGAAGCCCAGAGCCGGATCCTTTGTTAGATAAGCTATGGCAGCGGCCAGATCATCCAGGGCGCTGACAGCCGCCCCGGGGAAGCCTACCCGATAGGTAAAGAGCCACACCGGGAAGCCGGCTTCTGAAAAATGGCGGGCTGTAGGCAGAGCTTCTACAGCGGTACACACAGATTCATAGGCGCCGCCGGCACACAGGATGATAGATGTTTTCTGCTCATTCTGTACATCCGGAAGCAGGCGCAGCAGGTTCACGTCTTTCTTCCTTGCATCGGCTTCACAGGCTTCATCGTCATAAATGAAGAAAAGATCGGCTTTCTTCTGCTCCACTTTTTTGAGCAGGAAATTTAAGCCGGCTGCGATTCCCTCCGGGGACCAGCCTACATTCTTAAGATCTTTCAGGGTGCCTGTTTTCATCCCGGAAGATTCTTCAAACTCCGGGTTTGGGATAGGAGAATAGATCAGGTATTTCTGGTAGAAAGCAAATTCCTCACGACCAAAGGCATTGCTTACAGGTGTATCAACAGTAATAAGCGCCATAACGGACTCCTTTCAGTTAATTTATCGGAAGGCGTGGGATTCATCTGCACCATAGTCAGCCCTCCTTTATAATTCTGCGGATACTTTATATTATTTTATCGCAAAACCAAAGGATTGTGAATAGTGTAAAGAGAAAGATGTGCTCTTTGCAGGTCACTAACGATATATTGGCCTCTTGTATCAGAAAACGTTTTTTGATAAAATGATGATAAAGTTAAAAGTTATCAGCACTGACGGGAAACCGGCTGACATCAGAAGTAAGAGGAGATACTTTTAAGAGGAAGGAGTATATAGATGAAAGAATTAAAAGTCTGCCTGGTGGGCATTGGTTTTATAGGGCGGCAGCATGTGGAAGCTATCCGCCGTATCCCGGCGGTCCGCATCGCAGCTGTTTCAGACCTCAATGAGGAGATGATCCGGAACTTTTGTGAGGAAAATGCTATTTCGGCCTGGTATGGGGATTACCGCGAGATGCTGGATACGGAAAAACCGGACATCGTACACGTCTGTACGCCTAACTGGCTGCATTTTGAGGTAAGTTGTGAGGCGCTGAAGCGGGGCATCCATGTTTACTGTGAGAAACCATTGGCCTTGGATCCTGAACAAACCGGTGAACTTTGCCGGCTTGCAAAAGAGAATGGGGTGCTGGGGGCAGTGAACTATAATTACCGGCAGAATGCACAGGCACGGGAAATGAATGCCCGGATCCATGCTGCCGACGGCTCCTGGGGAAAAACTTTTTTCGTCAGCGGCTGGTATTATCAGGGCTATAATATCTCTGACTGGGCCGGTGGCTGGAAATATGACATAGACAAGGGCGGTAAGACCCGGGCACTGGCGGATATCGGCTCTCACTGGATCGACCTGGCTCAATATGTGACCGGGCAGAAGATCAAACGGGTCATGGCGGAATTCACCATGGTCTATCCCTACCGGAAAAAACGGGGCACAGAACCGCCGGAACTGATCGAAGTGAAAAACGAGGACATAGCCCAGGTCATGTTGGAATTTGATGATGGGGCTAAGGGTAATCTGATCGCCTCCGTGGCGGCAGCCGGCCATAAGAACGACCTCAGTATCAGCATTGACGGCAGCCGTTATGCCATGCGCTGGGACCAGGAAAACCCGGATAAATTATACATTGAGACAAATGAAGACGGGGTGCTGTTAAGACATGCCGGCCCGGAAGTCTTAAGTCCCGAAGCCCGGGCTTATGGAACATTGCCCTCCGGACATCCCGTAGGCTGGGCCGATGCTTTCCGCAACGGCATCCGCGCTTTTTATGACTGTGTGCGGGGCAAAGAAGAACGGAACTATGCGACTTTTGAGGATGGCGATTATGTAGTCCGGGTGCTGGAGGCCTGTTATAAGAGCAATCAGGAAAAACGCTGGATCGATGTGGAATAAGGAATCATTATGATTATTTTGATAACAGGTGCAACTCATGCAGGAAAGACTTTGCTGGCCCAGCGGCTCATTAAGACCCGGCACTATGCCTGCCTGTCCATCGACCATCTGAAGATGGGTCTGATCCGCAGCGGCCTGACGAAGCTCACGCCTGCAGATGACGATGAACTCACCGTATATCTCTGGCCTGTCATTCGGGAGATGATGAAGACAGCCATCGAAAACCATCAGAACATGATCATCGAAGGCTGCTACATTCCTTTCAACTGGCGGCAGGACCTGGGAGAACCCTATGCATCTTCAGTGCAGTTTATCTGCCTGGCCATGACAGACAGATATATCGATGATCACATGGAAGAGATCAAAGTTCACGCCTCCGATATCGAAGAAAGACTGGACGACGGATATTGCACCGCAGAATTGTTAAAGGAAGAAAACCGGAAATATGAAGATGGATTCAAAAATGCCGGTGAAACCGTGGTGCTGATCGATGAGGATTATGAAGAGACACTCATGACCGTTCTGCAGGCGCTGGAAGAATAAAGACCCGAAAGAATATACTGCTTCGGGATGAAGATAATGTTTTAAGCATGCCGGGAAGAGGAGACAGGCCTATGCAATTTTATCTTTTGGAAGATACCATACAGCCCTGCCGGGCGGAGGATCTGAAGAATAATAAGAACGATAAGTACGTTGCAGTTCTTACTACACCGGAATGGGAGCGTGAACGGGACCGGTTTGACATGGGGATCGAGCTTGAGCCGAATGCCGGGAAAATCCATAACACAAAGGCTGAGGTCAACTATGATTCTCTTACGGGCACATTTCAGATCCCGGACCGGAAACATCTTAAGGATAAGGATTCCCGTTTTGCCTTTGCCCTGGATGAAAAGGGGATCGTTTTCATCGATGACAGCGGAAAGGCGGAGCAGATGATCGATTCCATCCGCCGGACGAAGCACTGGCGGTCTCCGAGCCTGGAGCGCTTTTTATATGATTTTCTGGAAGAGATCATAGAGGATGATCTGTCCATCCTGGAGCAGTTTGAAGAAGAACTGAACAGTATGGAGGAAGCGATCCTGTCTTCTCAGGGACTGGAAGACCTGGTCCGGGTCAATGAGGTCCGCAGTGATATCCGTGTGCTTCTGGTGCACTATGAACAGATTATTGACTTGACGCAGGAACTGGAGGAGAATGAAAACGGATTCTTCAGCGAAAAGAATCTGCGGTATATTCACCTGTTTATGAATCTGATGGCCCGGCGCTATGATTACGCGGAATCTCTCAGGGATTATACCATGCAGGTCCGGGATCTTTATAATGCTCAGTTAGAGGTGCGCCAGAACAGGACTATGACCCTGCTGACCGTGATCACGACGATCTTTATGCCGCTGACGCTCATCGCAGGCTGGTACGGCATGAACTTCCGCTATATGCCGGAACTGGGATGGTATCTGAGCTATCCGGTGGTGATCGCAATAAGCATCTTGATCGTCATTTTCTGCCTGGTCTTTTTCAAGAAGAAAAAGTGGCTGTAAAGATGGCGGAGAATAGGAGGGAGTATGCCAAGAAAAGGACGGTTGTTCAGATTCGTGATCCTGGTGATCGATGTGGCATTGGCCATATGGATATGGACATCCTATAAAAACATAAAAGCGTCTCAGGAGAAGGAGAACACGGTCACGGTCAGACAGGCCGACAGCGAAATGGCACGGTTTTCCTGGTATCTGAAGGATGTCATGACCAACGGGGTGCCGGAAGGTGCTGAAAAGGTCACGGATATGAATGTCATTCTGGGAAAAGGGCGTTACCTTATGTACAACGATCCCGGAAATGAACACGATCAGGCGGAAATGGTCTTCGGCAAGGCGGCTTTTGATGCCGGACAGAATGCCTTCACAGCCAGCTTTGATCCCTATCTGATCTATGATGTCGATCAAAAATCGGAGAAGAAGTATGAGGGGAAAGCAGCGGTCTATCCATTTACAGTGGAAGAAAACCAGCTGATCATCCGGTCGGAAGAGCTGCTTCTTACGCTGTTCTTTTACCGGCATAACGGCCGGAACTTTGCTTTCGGCGCTTTTCTCTCTAATGACGGCATACCGGTCTTTACGGCCGTAGAGATGGAACATTGACCGGGAGGATGCTATGGAGTCACAGAATAACATGAAACAGTCGCCTGAGAAGAATAAAAGAAAAGGCCGCCCGGTCTTAAGTCTCTTCCTTATCATCGTTATGGCCGTGGAGCTTTGGGTGGCCGCTTATCAATATCCCGGATTCCTGGCGGATGAACCGAAACCGCCGAAGACAGATATCATAGAGAGCACTAAGAAGCCTGTAAAACCGGAACCCACCAGAGAAAGCTCTCCCGGAAAGACAGAGGAGACAGATAAGAAAACTTACAAAGAAGAAGACCTGCCTATCCCCCTGGAAGACCTGCCCCCGGACTCCGAGATCGGTGTGGAACTTGTGAAGACGGAAGGCGGGACTATGGTAAACAGCCTGGGGATGGAAGTGACAGCGGATAATTCGCCGGGCAATCCTGCTCTGATCGATGTCAGGATCACCGACGATATGATCCGAAAGGTGAGCCCCGTCACATTGGCTGTCTCCCAGGAGAAGTCAAAAGTCAGCAGCAACGGGATCACCGTGGATTTCGGTGAGTGGAATATCCGGGAAGACGATGTGCTGAATATCCGGGAAATGGGCAATACCGACTGCACCACCCTGGAGGGTACCCTGCGGCTATATGATTTTTCTCTGGGATCCGGCAGGCATGAATTCCCCACAGGTGTGGAGATCACGGTTCCTAGAACTGCCGGAGAGTGCTGCAGTCAGATCGTCACGTTCAATGAAGAAACCAAACAATGGGAGCCGCTGTCCTTTAAGGTCAGCGATGACGGCACGACCATCACCTACAGGAAGACGCACTTCTCCACGGATGCGGAACTGATCCTGAATAATATAGCCTGGATGAGTCAGGAGGGGTTCTTCAAGATTGCCTCCCCGCCTTCAAAGAATTATAACTACAATAACCTGGCAGATAAATTATATCTGGACAGGGACGTCCTGAGAAAATACCTGGAGACCGATGATGGTTTTGTGGATAAGCTCTTAAATGACGGCGGACTCAGCACGGATGCTTTGGCCAATCAGTATTATGATATGCTGAATAATTATGTAGGCCTGTCCGATTTTGGCTTCGGACTCGAGGGATTGACTTTATCAAGCGGGGTCCCGAAGTGGTTCTGCCAGAGTCTCTCCTGTGTGGCTTTTGCGCTGACTCTGGGGAAAGTAGCCTACCAGGTATCGCAGAACCGTGACAAATATATAGCCATGAAAGAGAGCGCGATGGATATCATCGCATTGACAGCCGCAGGATGGGCGCTGAAATATCCCACGACGGTCAACAGCATCATTGCCCTGGTCTGTTTTTCTCTTCCTTCCATTATCTCGGGTGTGTCGGAGGCCTGGAAAGCAAGAGACTATGAATATAAAGTCTTCAAGGATTATCTGGCCCAGGGCGTTCCGGTCAATGTCGAAAATAAGACCTATATCCTGAAGAGTAATGGGGAAGGATGGGACAATGCGATCAGTGCTGCCTGCATGAGCGTGCTCCGGGCCGGGAAAAACCCTGCTGAATGCGGCGATGTACTTCTGGACGTGTACAATCAGTATCTGACTTTTTTCCCCAATCTGCCCTATGAGGCTAAGAATGAGTATGCGCGGGATAATCAGTACAGGCTGAGATACAGGAAAGTTCTGTATGGAGATGTGTACCAGGATTATGATGATTATCCCGGATGGAAGCAGTGGACAGAGCCTTCAGAGTCTAAAATGAAGGGCTGGATCGAAGGTTTTCAGAGCGATATCTATGCAAAAACCAAGGGGATCATCGACAGTGAAGTGAAGCTTTTGGTGGACGCCTGCGAATTGAAGATGGTGCGGGAGATCGAAAACGTTATCCTTCCCTATATGAACCGGATGCTGGAGATCACCGTTACGGATCTGTCACTGCCGTCGGATCTGTATTTTTATGACAGTCCTTATGCCTATGGTTCCAGAGTCACGGCTGAAGATGATTTTACGATCACCTATGAGACTTATGATCTTTCAAGCTCCCAACTGGGGATCACGTTCCCGGATATGACGGAGATCAAATTCCAACCGTTCCCATTAAAGAACACCCCCAGGGATTTCAATCTTTATGTCAGAAAAGGGACGAATACGCTGATACGAATGAGGTATTACCATTATATGCAGATAGGGTGTCCCAAAAAGATCGAATTCAAGGCCAGGGAGATCTATGACAGATACGGGAACCAGGTGAATCCGAAGATCGAGAAGCCCCTCACTGTTCCGCAGACGAACTCTCCCTACATCCAGGTCAATATTACCCTGAACAGCAGCGATGAACTCTACGAATTATTAAGCAGCAGCCTGGATGAACAGCGTATCGTCGCAGGCAATGACATGGCGCAGATGATGCTGCTGGACCTCATGAGTTATGCTGAACTTAAGAAGGGCAGCAGCGGGAATTTTGTCCTTGATTTCAAACCGGACGGCGTTGTAGAATATGATAAGGAGACCACCAGAAAGTATTTGGGATGGGACGAGGATGATCCTAATTATCATTCGACAAAGATCAAATATCATATGTCAAATAAGAGTGCCGTGACCGGAAAGGCCGGATCTCACGGAGAAGAAGGCAAGGTAAGGGCAGACATATCCGCGGAAGGAACCGGAGAGGTATGGGAGCACATGGAGTATATCGTGCCCGGAGAACAGGAAGATCTGAAATATACGGCCGGTATCCAGCAGACGCTCAGCCTTTATATCTACGGAACAGGAACAGCGAAGTCCAGCCTTACCCGGGTGCCGGGGAAAGAAGAGGAGTACGAACTTATCGAACTCACGCTGGATCTTGAAGCACACATCCAGGCCACAAACGGAAAGGTGCTGTCCTACAGCGGACCGGAAAGTGCGAATCCTTCCGTGGAGGATGGAGATGTTACATTGGCTTACCATGATGTAACGCTGACATTTATCAGTAAGGCTCCGGTCCCGGCCACCGTGTCCGCGGAGAAATAAGCAGGTTTCAGGAAGATGCCGACATCCGGATATTAAAAAAATATATAGCACAAAATAAATTTTATCAAAGGAGGATATAGGATGGTAGAGACTAAGTATGGAAAGCTTGAGGGAGCGGATCATGGCTGGTATACCGCTTATCTGGGGGTACCCTATGCGAAAGCGCCGGTGGGGGAACTTCGGTGGAAAGCGCCGGAGGAGCCGGATCTGTATGACGGAGTGCTGCAGGCCTTGGATTTTCAGGCTAAGAGCTGGCAGCGGGAAGGCTCATCGCCGCCCTGGGATAAGGATTTCTACGATGATCCTGCTTTCAGCCGAAAGCTGAGCGAAGACTGCCTGTATCTGAACATCTGGGCACCGAAGAATGTCGAGAAGGCTCCTGTGGCTTTCTGGATCCATGGCGGCGCCTTTATGGGCGGCAGCGGCGGAGAGAAAGAGTTTGACGGAACCGCTTATGCCCGCCGGGGCGTGATCTTCGTGAGCATTCAGTACCGCCTGGGTATTTTCGGTTTCCTGGCGCATCCGTGGCTTACCGAGGAAGCCGGGACTTCCGGAAATTACGGTATGCTGGACCAGATCGCCGCCCTTAAATGGGTCTATGAGAACATTGCCGCCTTCGGTGGGGATCCGGACAATATTACGGTCTTCGGTCAGAGTGCCGGTGCCATGAGCACCCAGACATTGATCGAGTCGCCGCTGACGGAGCATATGATCGCGAAAGCTATCCTGCAGAGCGGCGGATCCTATGGCATAGGGCTGCATTCGGACAGGACACTGAAGGAAGCAGAAGGCTATGGCCTCCTGCTGTCGGAAGTCTTAAATGCCGGGTCACTGGAAGAGATGCGGGCAAAAACGGCAGAGGAGATCTGGGAAGCCAATGGACCTTTTATGGCAAAGGCCATGGAAAAGGCGAGAGGGTTATTCCTGGCCCCGATCATCGACGGGAAACTGCTGACCGGCGGCTATTATGAACTCATGGATAAGGGTGAGATCAAGGATATTCCCATGATGGTGGGCAGCACAAAGGACGATATCATGGTATCTCCTGAGATGAAAACACCGGAAGAACGGCCGCTGTACCGGGGCAGTATAGCCTTCAGCCAGAAATTAGAAGAACTGGGGAGAAGACCTGCTTATGTCTATGATTTTGTGCGTGACCTGCCGGGAGATGAGCAGGGTGCCTGGCATTCCGCGGAGCTCTGGTTCATGATGGGGACCCTGGACCGCTGCTGGCGGCCATGGACACCTGAGGACTATGCCTTGTCAGCCCGGATGATGGATCTTTGGACAAATTTCATGAAAACGGGAGACCCCGGAAACGGCTGGCGTCCCTGCACAAAAGAAGATCCGTATGTCCAGACACTGGACATTTGATTCCCGGAAGCAGTGCGGCGGAAAGTCTCTCCTGTGAGGGAGCTTCGCGGTAAGTTTTAAAGCCGGATACAGATACCTCTCCCTTGACAAACCGCAGTGATTTTACTATAGTAATACAAAGAAGCATCAAGGACGACAGGAGAAAGAAAGAACTTTTAAGGCCAGGCAGGATCAGGCCTGCAGAGTCATGACCCGGTCATAAGACCGGCCTTAAAGAAAGGCTCAGGGGAGCCTTGAAACCGTCAGAAGAAAGGAGTATCTGCTATGGGATTATTAGATAAGCTTTTCAGCAAAGAAGTGAAGGATAAGCTGGACAGCCTTGCGAAAAAGGTAAATGAAGCTCTTGACGACATCAAGGAAAATATAGACAAAAAAGAAGAGGAAGCAAAGGAGGCTGCTTCTTCTGTAACTGAAACTGTGCAGGAAACAGCAGAAGAGTTTCCGGAACCGGTGATCCCCCAGCTGAAAGTCAAACGGAAAGAAGTGTTCTCTTTGTTTGAAGAAGCGGTGGGAAGTGAGATCGAAGACCGCGGTTCTGCCGCCTATTTCGAAGATCTGATCAGGAAGAATCTGCCGGAAATCACCGTTGAAAAAAACGTACCTGTCGAGACATTAGGGCAGGAAACTCCGGTAAAAAGAGCAGACATCGATCTGATGCTTAAAAAAGACGGAAAACCGATGCTGGCCATCTTCCTGGTGCCGAAAAATCTATACAGGCTGACCAAGTATATCAACAGCATGAATATCTGTGAAGATGCAGGAATTCCGGCCATCCGTTTTATGAAAGAGTTCAGCAATGAACCTGCCTATGTGACCGGACGCATCAAAGCGCTGATCGCGTAACAAAAGCCATACACAGAGGGAACGCATGGATCCATGCCCTGTGAAGAACACAGCGGGAGCAGAAAGCGCTGGGCGCCGTTTTGCAGGAACGTGTTCCCGTACGGTTCAGTAAAGCCGGATACCGGCTTTCAAAGCCTTTCCCTCTGTTATTAAACGGGGCGGTATCAAGCCTCTGTAATGTGGGCCCCGCCTTTATGGCGGGGCTTTATGATCAAGATGAGGGTACGGTCGTGGCGGAAATGGATGTTTTCAGCCGCCTGTCTTCTGAAGATGCCTGGCAGGAGTACTATATATATAAGACTTCTTTAAATCATCTGACCCGTCAGGAAGAGGCAGCACTGCGGACCTTTATTGAAGAAAAGGCATATCTCCCGGTACTTAAAAGGTTAAGTGACGGGGAGCCATTTCCTGTGCCGGAAATGCGGCTGATCCGCAAGTCAGGCAGCACTAAAAAACGTACTGTCTATCTGTATCCGGAGGCTGAAAATTATGTGCTGAAACTGATGACCTTCCTCCTGATCCGCAAATATGACAGCTTTTTTGCGGATAATCTGTATTCTTTCCGTGTGAAATATGGTGTGAATAAAGCCATACGCCGTCTGTTGTCACAGAAAGACCTTTCGTCCATGTACAGCTACAAAGCGGACATCAGCGATTATTTCAATTCATTGCCGGTGGAAAAGCTGCTGCCCAAGATGGAGGACCTGCTAAGAGAGGAGCCGGGATGTCTGAAAGTTCTGAAAGATATATTGACGGATCCGAAAGTATATGACCGTGGAGAACTGATCTGCCGGCAAAAAGGCGTAATGGCCGGGACACCCTTTGCGGTCTTCCTTGCGAATGTGTACCTGGCAGACCTGGACAGGGCCATGGAAGCAGAAGGTATTCTGTATGCCCGTTACTCAGACGATATCATCCTGTTTGCCGGGACAGAGGAGGAAAGAGACAGAGGCAGACAGCTGGTGGAAGATCACTTGAAACAGGCAGGTCTTACCATCAATGAAGAAAAGCGTGTGCTGACATCGCCGGGTGGATCCTGGAGCTTTTTAGGGATAAAATATGACAATGGTATCGTGGATATTTCTGATGTTTCGCTGAAGAAATTAAAGGCGAAGATCCGGCGGCGCGCCCGGGCACTTAAGCGGTGGCAGGCCAGGAAACAGGCGACTTCCGAACAGGCAGTGAAGGGCTTTATCCGGGCCATGAATAAGAAGTTTTTTGACCCGGACTCCAGTCATGAACTGACCTGGACCCGCTGGTATTTTCCGCTCATCACCACTGACCGGAGCCTGAAAGAGATCGATCTTTACATGCAGTACTGGATCCGGGCGCTTTATGCCGGAAGGCATCGGGAAAAGAACTATGACTTTCATTACAGTGATATGAAGGCTCTGGGGTACGTTAGTCTGGTCCATGCCTACTATGAAAAAAGAGAAGAAATTTCTGAAGAAAAGCAGCAGAGAAGAGAGTTGATGGCCGAAGGCTAAAGAAAAGTCCTTGTGAAGGACGGCCAGATGTGATAAGGTTATAAAAGAAACAAATGATAAAGAGAGGTGGATCCATGGCAGATCTGGAAGAGAAACTAAATGAGACCGTAACACAGCTCACAGACACAAAAGACAGTACAGAGGAGTATGATCCCCAGGATATTGAGAAGAATAAGATCATGGCGATCCTGGCTTATTTAGGGTTCCTGGTCATTATCCCCCTGTTTTGTGCCGGAGAATCCAGATTTGCCCGGTTCCATGTGAACCAGGGGCTGGTCCTGCTCATCACGGATATTATCCTGGGGATGATCTTCGCATTAGTGGGATGGCTCCCGCTGATTGGATGGCTGATCAAAATCGTCCGGTGGCTAGCCTCGGTCATCTTCTTCGTTTTTATGGTGATCGGCATTCTTAATGCCTACCGTGGAAAAGCAAAAGACCTGCCGTTTATCGGCGGCATCCGGCTGCTGAGATAAAAAAGATCCAGTATTATACTCCTTCGGGGAGAAAAAATAAAAAGGAGAACAACATGGGTAAAGGTTATATTGCCGAGGTCCGGGTAACGGACAACGGCCCGTATGTAACAAAATTCATCCTTCCGGTGGGCAGAACGCTGAAAGCGGGCTGCGTGGATAAGGATACTTTTACCGTTTATGTGGAAAAGTATGACATGGAAGGAAATCCGGTGATGGTGAACAAACGCCGTCCCAAATTCATGGGTGAACAGGTGGAGCAGGCAGCCAGAAAAGGCTACATAGAGATCCGCGATGCTTATGTTTCTGACCTTCAGGGAGAAAAAGCAGAAGAAGGAAACTACATCACCCTGACGACGGTCTATGGCCCGCTGTATTCTCTGACCGCAGAAGTGGAATACCGCCGGTTCAACGAGTATGTGGCCACTTTCCACACCATCGCCCAGAAGAAAGAGATCCTGGACGGTGAAGATGTGATCGTGGGCCTGGTCTTCGATAAGAAGATCGAGAACCGGCAGCCGGATCTTTATGGCTGGATCGACAGCGTCTCCTCTTACGAAGAAATGCCGCTGAAATATGGCTATTTCGTACCTCAGGAAAAGGGCGGCCTGCATCCGTTAGTCATCTGGCTCCATGGCGCCGGTGAAGGCGGACAGGATCCGAAGGCAGCGTATTCGGCAAACCGTGTGGTCGCGCTTTCTCAGAAACATTCACAGGACATTTTCGGCGGCGCTTATGTGCTGGCGCCTCAGTGCCCGACTTTCTGGATGGATTCCGGCAGCGGACACATTGAGATGAACGGAAAGACGATGTATACACCGGCATTGCTGGCCCTCATCGACGAATTCATCGAGAAGAATCCGGGCATTGATAAGAACCGCATCTATATAGGCGGCGACTCCAATGGCGGTTTCATGACCCTGCGCCTGGTGCTGGATTTCCCGGAGCGCTGGACCGCAGCCTTCCCGGTCTGCGAAGCGGTGCCGGATGAACTTATCACGGATGAGCAGATCGAAGCCATTAAGAATGTCCCGATCTGGTTCGTGACTTGTAAAGAAGATACCACGGTCCCGCCGGATAAGATGCCGGTGGCTACCTACAAGCGTCTGATGGCCGCCGGCGCGCCGGATGCTCACTGCACGTTGTGGGATGTGGTGGAGGATATCCACGGGAACTTTGACCTGGTAGATGGAAAGCCGTATAAGTACTATGGCCACTTCTCCTGGGTGCCGACCCTGAATGACGACTGCCGTGTGGACTATGACGGAAAGCCGGTGGTGTACGATGGGAAAGAAGTCAGCCTGCAGGAATGGCTGGCAGCGCATACAAAATAAAAAAACCAAATAACCAGATAACCAGAAGAATGCAGCAGTCAGGACATGAACGATGTCAGCCCTTTCTGCTGCATTCCGTTCTGATCAGACTTTCAGCCTTCCGTGCGTAAAAAGCATCCTTAAAAGCCGGATCCGGCAGTACTGAAGGCGGCGCCATCTTTAAATTAATATAACATAAAAAAGAGTCAATGGCTGAAACTTCCCGGACCGCTTGTATAAAGGGAAACAGTTACCCCCCTGCTGTACCGGGAAGAATCGAACAGGCGGAAGCGCAGAGGGAGCGGCAGCCGGCATAAAGTAGTTCTTGACAGAGAATCAGGTTTATGATTTTATAATAGACAGAAACAGATCGACTGTCATCCGTAGACGGACAGTTGTTTATGAATGACATGGAAGTATGCACCAGAAAGGAATATAAGTATGATCTTTTATTTTTCCGGAACAGGGAACTCCCTGTCTGTAGCAAAGAAACTGGGCAGTGCCCTTGAGGAAGAAGTGGTCAATGTCCTGCATTTCCGGAATGAAACGGAAGTGGTATGTAATGATGAAGTGATCGGGTTTGTCTATCCTGTCTACGGCAGCGACAGTCCCCGGGTCTTTAAGGAATTCTTACTGAAGCTGAAAGTCCCGGCTAACAGCTACTGCTTTGCGGTGGGGACCATGAATAAGATGGACCAGCATTCCTTCGAATACATCGACCAGGCTTTGGTGAACAACGGCGCGAAGCTTTCCTTTGCAGAAAACTTCCTGATGCCGGGAAACTGCATCCCTACCGAGGGCCTGAGCGAAGAATGGCGGCTTTCCACAGAAGCGGAAAGGGCGGAAAAGATCGCGGAAGCGGTCAAAAACCGGGAGGTGAATTTCACATCACCGGGAAAGAAAACCGGCCCTGACTTTGTACAGGCAGCCTTTGGAGGCAGTGAAGCTCATAAGGGTTTTCTGACCTTTATCATCAAGGATACCTGTACCGGCTGCGGCTTGTGCGCAGAGATGTGCCCCACAAAGAATATCTGCATCGAGGACGGGAAAGCGGTGCACGGCAGTGACTGCATCGCCTGCTTCTCCTGCTTCCACTGGTGCCCGGAGAAGGCCGTGGCCTTCAACAGCGGTATGGAAGTGCTGGATAAAAGAGGACAGTACACCCATCCGGACGTGACAGCCGCCATGATCATCGATGGGAACTGGAAATAATAAAGCGGAGGACTCACATGAATTACAGACGTTTAGGAAAAACGGATCTGATGGTCTCAGAAGTAGGCTTCGGCGGCGAATGGCTGAGTGCCGACCCCGCCGATCGTGAGAAATGCATCGCGCTGCTTCGCTGTGCAGAGGAGCAGGGCATCAATATCGTGGACTGCTGGATGTCCGACCCCGGGGTCCGGGATAATCTGGGTGCGGCG
>CACZSO010000256.1 GCA_902783795.1 uncultured Eubacteriales bacterium | reverse complement strand
CATAGATCTTGCTGACCCAGTTGGCCGGTGAGCCATGGGTCAGATGGCCGCCCTGGTCCAGACGCATGCTTAACACCCGGTCTCCGGGCTTCAAGATCGAGGCAAACACGCTGTAGTTCGCCGTAGAGCCGGAGTATGACTGAATATTGGCATGTTCCGCGCCATACAGTTCACAGGCCCTCTGACAGGCCAGTATCTCCAGTTTATCAGCGATCCGGGAACCTGCCTGGAAACGGCTGCCGGGATAGCCTTCCAGCGTTTTATTCGTAAAAACACTGCCGGAAAGTTCCATGACCGGCACCGGGACCGTACTCTCAGACGCGATCATTTCAATGTTATGTTCCTGACGGTCCAGTTCCTCATCCACCAGCGCCGCCAGTTCAGGATCTGTTAAACGGGTATATTTCAGCATGTTTTCTCCTTTATCTGCAGGCCTGAAATGCCTGGCAGGTATGATATAATAAGTCGCCTTTACAGAAAGTGTATCTTACATCTTTCACGCAGGCCAGGTCTTCCAGCGGATTCCCTTCCACCACGGTGATATCGGCGCATTTACCCTCCGTCAGGCTGCCGGTGATATCACTGATGCCCAGAAGTTCCGCGCCTTTCTCTGTGGCGCAGTTCAGGATCTCCATCCGGTCCATGCCCGCCCCTTCATACAAAAGCAGCTCATTCACATAGGCATAAGTGTCCGGGTTCGTGTAGGGACAGCCGGTATCGGTGCCCACAGCCATCCGCACACCGGCTTTAATGGCCGTACGAAGCGCGATTCGGGCTTTTTCCTGTGCCGCTGCCGCCCTCTCCACTAATTCTTCCTCCCGGGCATTCGAAGGCTTAATATGGATCATTTCCATCAATGTGACCACTGCTGTGGGAACGTACCAGGTCCCATGCTGCACCATGAGCTGCGCCAATGTTTCGTCCATGGCATAGCCGTGTTCCACGCAGGTCAGCCCTGCTTCTACACAGAATTTTGTAGCTTCATAATTCATGAGCAGGTGCGCGCAGGTGGGTGTCGCAAAAGCGCGGCCCACACTGATGATGGCTTCGATCTGCTCCCGGGACAGCTGGAATTCCGTGGCCGGCCCTATGCCGATAACGCCGCCGGTACACATCAGTTTCAGCCAGTCCACCCGCTTCCTCATCTGGGACCGTGCGGCTTTCACCGCCTCACCCACAGTATCGCAGCAGATGCCTATCTCTTCCACATGGCCGGCGGTAATGCAGAGTGCCTCTCCCGAAGCCTTGATCCGAGGGCCTTTGATATCCCCGCGGTCAATGAGATCCCTCAGCGTCACATCGGCGCCGAACCGGGTCCCCACAGAACGGAAGGTGGTGATCCCGGATCTCAGCAGTGACATGGCGCTGTTATAGGTCTTCAGCGTCACCGTCTGCTCATCCTCCGCCTGAAGCCCTGCGGGATGGACATGGCAGTCGATGAACCCGGGAAGTACCGTAAGCCCCTGACCATTGATCACCCGCTGTCCTTCTCCAGAGCTTTCCGGACAATGAGGCTGTTCTTTACTGCTCTTACGATCATAGATGCCTTTTATTCCCTGTTCGTCAAACCAGATATCGCCGTGTTCTGTCACATGTCCCCAGCCGTCTATCAGCCGGGCGTCTCTGATCCATGTCTCCATCTGTTTTCCAACCCTTCCTGATCTTGAGTCTTCTTACGGCAGCCGGCTTTCAAACACGCGAAGCCGCCGGTTTTCACCGGCCGAATCCCGGATCACAGCTAAAAAACCCCGCTCCATCTCTTCTCTGCCGCTGGTGAAGAGATAAAATGCTGTCTCCTCAGACCATACCGACAATAGATCATACAAGGCATCCAGGTTCCTGACGTAATACTCGGGAAATTCCAAGGTCTGGCTTAAAAACTCGTGTACTTCTTCCTTCGTCTCGAACTGTTTAAAGTCCAGAATCACCTGTTTCAAGTTAGTCTCCTGTCATTTAAAAACGCCTAGCTGCTTCAGTCATACAACAGTTCAAACGTTTCATAATGGTCATCTGTATAATAGACCAGGCCGTCATTTGAATAAATGATGCGTTTTGCATTCCGGTATTTCCCATTAAAGTCTATATCGCATTCATAATATTTCCGCCCCTTTTTCTTGGGGAGCTGCCCTTCATAATTGCCGAAATGGCTGCCTCCGATGGATTTTCCCGGAGCCACCTTCCAGAGATTGCCTTTGGAGGCGATCCAGCCCAGAGACTCCGCTTCCTGCTTGGAAATATAATTGGGCGGCAGATGGTTGAACTCATGGATGTACAGGGCTACATGCTCTTTATCCGAGTACTCCTGGTCTTCCTCCACATAAAGTCCCGGTTCTGCAGCAGGTTCTGTGCTGGTATCCTCAGGCACCGATTCTGCAGTCGTTTCCTCTGTAGTCTTCTCAGCCGTCGTCTTCGGTACTTCGGTCGTTTTCGGCGCCTTCGTCGTTTTTTCTTCCCTGGAAGTCTGCTGCGTTGAAGGTATTTCCGTCGATATGCTTCCGGTCTCTACATCAAATGTCACCACCGCGGACGATGACTCTGTTTCATAACCGGCACTGGTCCCCGAGGGGGTCTGGCTTTGATTTTTCAGTACCCGGGCCACCATAAAAATGACGAGTACCCCGGCAATGATCCACAATATCCTTCTAAGTTTTGCTGTATTCATAAACAAACCTTTTCCTTTTCTATTTCAGGTTCAATCATACACTAAACCCTGCCTGCCGTCAATGCCGGTCTGCCCTGTAAAAAGCGCCGGCTGCCGTATAAAACGGCACACCGGCACTTTTCTTTATATATCCTATCTAACAAATCTATCCTGTCTTTTCTTATATCACCGGGAGAGTCACCGGCCTGCGCTGACAGGGCGTTTGTAAAGCTTCGCTTTCTCCAGACCTTTGATCACCAGAGGGATCAGGATCGTAAAGGCCACTGTTTTTATAACGCAAACCAAAAGTTTCAATGGCAACGGTACGATGGCCTGTAAAACCGGCTCCGGTATCTGCCTGACGAACGCATTATTAATGATGATCCCAACGGTATTCAGTCCGGTGACAAGGAGATGGCTGATCAGCAACACTATTCCTAACGCAATTGGTTTCATATTGTAGTTATTACGCTTAGCGATAAACCCTACAAACCATCCGGCGACTACATACGGAAAGATCCACAAAGGGGTCGTCACGTCTATGCCATACTTAAGTAATTGTGAGAGAAAAATGCCTATACCGCCAATTAATGCACCATCTATTGGGCCAAATAATAATGCGCCTATCAAAATAGGAAGGTTTTCAAAGGTTATTTTCATATTATCATTCATTAATGAAATAGAGAAAAAACCCAGTGCTACACACATAGCTGAAAGCAATGCATCGTAAGTAATTCTTTTAATATTCATAATGATAGTTCCTTTATATGAATGTTAATGTTTAAGATCGGTCCTCTTTTTCTGAAAGACCCCTCTTTAAGTGGCTGCATCCCGGTTTTTCAGCCTCAGCTGCTTAAAAAAGTCCTTGAGCATCCGGCTGCATTCATCTTCCATGACGCCCCGGGTCACTTCTGCCTGATGGTTAAAAGACTCATACTGCAGAAGATTCATAAGACTGCCGGCACAGCCAGCTTTCGGGTTCATGGCACCTATGACTACCCGGTCGATGCGGGCTTGGACTAATGCGCCGGCGCACATCTGACAGGGTTCCAGCGTCACATACATGGTACAGCCCTCCAGCCGCCAGTCACCACAGACTTTTGCGGCTTTTTTTATGGCCTGGATCTCCGCATGGGATAAGGGGTTTTTATCCGTATTCCTTCGGTTATATCCCCGGGCGATGATCACCGGCGGGTCAATGGGGTTTCCGTCATAATCACGGGTCCGCACGATCACACAGCCGATGGGCGT
>CACZSO010000255.1 GCA_902783795.1 uncultured Eubacteriales bacterium | reverse complement strand
TATACTGCCTCAGTGACATTGGACGGTAATGTTTACACGGACAAAAAGACCGTGACTATTCCTGCCCTGGGCCATGATTGGGCTTATGATCATATCAATTGGCATTGGACTGGAAATGATGAACAAGGGTACTCAGCAGCCACAGCAACCTTTATCTGTACCCGTGATGATTCGCATACTAACACGAAAAATGCCACAATTGACAGAAGTATTACAGCCCCAACTTTTAAGGAAGACGGGGAAGAAGTTTATACAGCTGCAGTTACAGGTCCTGATGGAAAAACTTATACGGATACAAAAATCATCGTGATCAAAAAACATGTGGTCACCCGGCTCTATGGAAAAGGCCGCTATGAAACGTCATTCCTTATGGCGGATAAATTGAAAGAAACCCTGGGAAAAGCTAAGTTTGATACGATCATCATCGCCTGCGGAACGGATTTTGCGGATGCATTGGCAGGCAGTTATCTGGCGGCCGTTAAAGAAGCGCCGATCCTTCTGGTGGGAAAGACGGAAAAACGGATCTCTGCCGTTGCAGCTTATGTTAATGATAATCTGGCAGAAGGCGGGACAGTTTACATCCTGGGCGGTACATCAGCAGTACCAGAAGCCATGGACGATGCATTGGCAGGCTTGGAACCACAGCGTCTGGCGGGAGCAGACCGTTATGAAACGAATGTGCTGATCCTGAAAGAAGGGGGCGTCAAGGATGGTGATGAGATCCTGGTCGCAACAGGAAAGGATTACCCTGACAGTCTGTCGGTAAGTTCCGTAGGAAAGCCCATCCTTCTGGTAAAGAGTAAGTTGACAAAGGCCCAGACTGATTATCTGGAATCTCTGAGCAATGTGTCTTTTACCTGTGTTGGAGGGACGTCAGTGGTCAGCAGCGAAATGGAGGAAAATCTTTCTGCTTACGGAGCGCTGAACGACAGGATAGCAGGAGAAAACAGATTTGAAACTTCCGTACTGATCGCGAAACGCTATTTCAAAGATCCGGAAACGGCAACATTGGTCTACAGTCATGATTATCCTGATGGATTAAGCGCCGGAGCCTTCGCCTATATGAAGAACTCTCCCGTGATATTGACCAGAACAAAAGCAAATTCGCAGGTACAGGCTAAAGCTTATATTCAGGGACAGGTATCCTTGAAAGAAGGCTATGTTATAGGCGGAGAGACGCTGATCAGTGACGATGCCGTGGTGGCTTTGTTCGATATGAAGGAAGCGGGAGACATTAAAGTTGAATATCGTGCGCAGTGATCCAGACACATGCAGCAATTGACGCAGATAAGGGAATGTGTTAAGATAACCCTGTTGGTCCGGACTTCGGGCATTACCTTCACTCAAGGGGGAGCGGATAATGAAGCGGGGAATTTTCATCAGTTACAGGCGTGATACCGGGAGCACTATGGCCCGCATGATCTACGACAGGCTGAGACTGGAAAAGAAATACCAGTGCTTTTTGGATGTAGAAAAGCTGAATGTCGGCAATTTCCACGAGAATATCATCGCAGAATTAGATAATTGCCGGATCTTTCTGCTGATCCTGACTAAAAATGCGCTGGACCGGTGCAGTAATCCCTCTGATGTGGTCCGCCAGGAGATCCTGACTGCCGAGGAGAAGGGACTGGAGATCATCCCGGTTACTTCAGAAGACTTTCAGTGGCCGGATACGATGCCGGAAGGCCTGGAAATGCTGGGTAATTACAATGCTGTCCAGTATGTCCAGATTTATTCTGACAATTTCTTCGAGAAACTCTATTCTTTCATCGAGAATGTCTTTAAGGAAGACCGTGCGAAAGAGGCTGCCAATCGTAAAGCGGAACTGGCAGCAAAGGGGACTGAGCTTGCTGCTAATACCAAAGATAAACTGAAAAGTATCGGCCAGAGTTCGGCCAATACTCTTTCCGATTTCGGGAAAGCGACCTCGAGTGCGGCAAAGAATTTTGTGGTGGACAGTCTTCAGAAAAAGAAGGTAAATCCGCTTCCTATCGCTGTGGCTGTAGCCATTCTGGCCGTGACAGCGCTTCTCATCGTCCTTTTGGGCGAACGCTGGAAGATCATGATTCCTGTTGCTATAGCAGCGCTGGTCCTGGTCATTGTTATCTGGAGGAAGAAGCATCCGTCTCAGAGCGAAGCAGCAGAAGGCGGGGAAGAAGACAGTAACGGCGGAGACAGCCGATCTTAGAATGATTTCGAAATAAAGCATGGTGCCGGGTCTTTTATGAGGCCCGGCGCTTATTTTATCTGTCTCCTTTATTTCCCTATGGATTTTTCTCCCCTTTTTATGATACAATACCAGACAGCTGACTTTTTAACAGCTGGCTGATAGGAGCGTGTAATGTTTAACACTGAGAATGGCTGTCTGAAGCTTTCTTCGGGCAGGATGGATTATATAAAATTCGGCAGTGGGAAAAAGATCATGGTCATGATCCCGGGGCTGGGCGATGGACTGAAGACGGTCCGGGGTATGGCATGGCCGTTTTCTGTCATGTACCGGCAGTTTTCGAAGGATTTTACGTTGTTTGTGTTCAGCCGCCGGCGGGAGCTTTCGCCGGGGATGACCACCCGGGATATGGCCGATGATCTGAACGAGGCCATGGAAACGCTGGGGCTTCAGGAGTCTTATGTGCTGGGTGTTTCCCAGGGCGGCATGATAGCCCAGTATCTTGCGGCCGATCATTCGGACAAAGTAAAAAAACTGATCTTGACGGTGACGGCGGCCAGGGCAAATGACACCATGAAAGAAGCGGTGGAAGGCTGGATCGATATGGCTGGACGTGGGGATTATAAAGGCATCATGCTGGATACGGCGAAACGTTCCTACACCGAAGAAAAGGCCAGTAAAGCAGAGCAGTCCTTTGGCCTTCTGGCCAGCCTGGCAAAGCCCAGAAGCTTTGACAGGTTCATTATCCAGGCTCGTTCATGCCTGACCCATGACGCGTTTTCGCTGCTCCCTGAGATCGCAGCCCCCACATTGATCATTGGCGGTACGGATGACCGGATCGTCACGGAAGAGGCCTCCTGGGAGCTGGCGGAGAATATCCCCGGCAGCCGTCTTTTTGTGTACCAGGGACTGGGCCATGGCCTGTATGAGGAAGCAAAAGACTTTCAGGAACGTGTCAGGGACTTTTTTCTGGATTGATCCTGGATATGGATCAGGAAGGCCGCGGGGCTTTTAGTAAAGCTGACAGCTTTTGAACTTGCGGTATGAGGTTTTATAAATGATTAGAAAGAAGATCATCGGCGAAACACGGCCGGGATTTTATAAAGATCTGTGGGTGCTGATGCTGCCCATCGCGGTGCAGAACCTGATCACCGCGGGTGTCAACATGGCCGATGTGGTGATGGTGGGGCAGCTGAATCAGACAGCTTTGTCCGCATCTTCGCTGGCAGGACAGGTGGCGTTTGTCCTGAGCTTCATCTATTTTGGCATGGTATCCGCGGTGACGATCATGGCGGCTCAGTACTGGGGTAAGGGCGACCGCCGGGTGCTGGCTAAGATCCTGGGCCTGGGGCTGTATATTTCCCTGACGGTAGCGGGTCTGGCCACGATATTGGCGCTTCTGGTGCCGGCCACCGTCATGAGTTTCTGGACGAATGATCCGGAACTGATCGAGGTGGGGAGCCGCTACCTGAAACTGGTGGCG
>CACZSO010000254.1 GCA_902783795.1 uncultured Eubacteriales bacterium | reverse complement strand
GTTGTACATAGCCTGGATGAAAAAAGAGATCATCATGGGCAGGCTCATCCGGATAAGCACCTGGTGCACCGGAAGTTCTGCCATCATGGTCATACGGTCGTTTTTACTCATTATTCTGTCCTTTCCTGTAGATGGTCCATTCCAGGAACATTATTGGACCCGGGATATTTATCATCTGTTTTGTCTGATATGGTTATTTTACACGCTGAAGGAAAGATTGACAAGTCTTCTTATTCTGAAAGAAGGCCGGGGTGAAGATCAGAGATCTTCACCCCGGCCCCGTCAGCCACTCACTATCTTTATTCCATATTCGCTGCCCTGATAGCAGACATAATAATATTGCCTTTTAACTCCTCTACCGGAGCGCTTCTGGAGCAGTCACAGACGATCTTATCGAACCACTGCAGCAAAGGTCCATAGGCGTTGGCACGGCCAAAGATCTGGATCAGTTTCACACCGGCGTTGCCTACATTAAGATCCGGCCAGATAATAACATTGGCCTTTCCTGCTACGTCGCTTTCCCTCTTTACTTTCTTCTGTCCGATGGCCGGAATGATGGCGGCATCCAGCTGGAATTCGCCGTCTATCTTAAGGTCAGGCCGTTTTTCCTTCGCGATCGCCAGGGCATTTCTGACTTTATCGACCAAAGGACCCTGGCCGGAGCCGTCTGTGGAATAGCTGATAAGCGCACATCGAGGCTCCCAGCCTAACAGCCCCTTCACGGTCTCGCAGGCAGAAATAGCGATATCAGCCAGCTGTTCTTCGGTGGGATTCGCGCAGACAGCGCTGTCACCCACCGCCAGCAGTTCTCCTTCCGAACCTTCAAAGCCCGGGATCTCGCAAAGACCTATACTGGATACAGTAGAGATATCTTCTTTCAGACCGATGATCATCTGTCCCGCCAGCAGCACATCTTCCGTGGTGTAGTCGATACCGGCAAAGGTGACTTCAGCCTCTCCGGCTTTCTGCATGATCATGCAGAAGTACAGCGGATCCTCCATGCGCCGGTTCAGTGCTTTTTCCTTGAGCCGGGTATCCGGAAGGGCTATGTACTTTTCAATGATCTCAGCCCGGCAGGCTTCGTCATGAATGTCCACAAAAGTAAACACAGATGCATCATAACCCCGCTCTGCAGCAAGCGCCCGGTTCTTTTCCGTATCACCCACCAGGATCGGGACAATGCAGCCGTCTTTCGCACACTCATAGGCTGCCTGCATCATCTTTTCATTGTCCGCTTCAGGAAAAGCCACCCGGACCGGATGTTCCGCTGCTTTAACTTTTAATGTGTCCAGCAGGCCCATTACATTTCCTCTTCAACTACATCGATAAGGTCGCCGATGGTATCGCAGCCCGCTGCGTCCTGAAGCTGGACCATCACATCCAGTTCGTTCTCGATCTCGGAAACCAGGCCCACCATCAGGACAGAAGCGCCACCTAAGTCTTGCTTAAAGCTGGTTTCGGTGGACAATTCTTCCACGTCCTTGTTGTAGATCTGCGCGATCATTTCAAAGATCTGCTGTTCTAATTCATTTCTATCCATTATTATTCCTCCTCTTTATATTTGTAATGATTCAGAGCCCCCTCATCAGTCATGCTTCGCATGACAGCTTCCCCCACAGGGGGAAGCCACGCTTTCTTCCGGAAGGAGCCCCACCGCCTTCCCCTTGAGGCCGCTGGGTGCCAGTGGCACCCGTTCAGCGCGTCGAAAGGCCTAAGGTGCCCCGAAGGGGCGGATGAGGTGTTCTTAACAAACCCCTTATTTTAAATACTTCTCATCCAGATCGAACACGACAGTCTTATAACCGTCTCTCTGGAAGATGGCTGCGTGTACATCCAGCGGCAGCTGATCCAGCAGTTCTTTCCGGTTTTTCTTCGTGATGCCGCGGACCACCGCATTGAAACGGCTACCCTCTTTCAGCTCTATCTCGCCATAAGCGAAACGGCCTAATGCCTTATATTCCGGCTTATTGGACAGGGGCGCGGGAAGTACGATAGAGTGCATTTTCGCTCTGCCATCGATCTCCACCCATTCTGTGGTCAGGCTGCCGCAGGTGTTGCAGGCATAGACCGGCGGGAATTCTACAGCGCCGCAATCTGGGCATTTCCGCCCCATGATCTTTCCTTCTTCCAGGAAATCATAGAAGCCCTGGACCACTTTCTCCAGCTTCAGATCCACTGTCTTTTCTGGCGCTTTCTCTTCTGCAGGCCAGTCCAATGTACGGATGATGTAGGTGCAGATATTTTGAGCACCGCCGTAACCTCTTAACATAGCGGTCTTCGGAAGCTTCTTTACCTGACGCTCGCCGCACTCGCCTCTCATCTGCTTCACGGCTTCGTAAAGATCTGCCAGGCCGGAGGCTGCATGGGCATGGCCGAAGGAAGTCCGTCCGCCGTTGGTATTGATGGGCTTATCACCGTCATAGGCCGTCCTGCCTTCGCAGATGTATTTCCAGCCTTCACCATAGGGCAGGTAGCCCGCGATCTCTGCAGAGACCAGGTGGGAGGTGATGATGAAGTCATTGGCGTAGAACAGGTCCAGCTCTTCCGGCTTCACACCGGTGACTTCATAGACCTGGCGTACCGCTTCCTGTGTGGCAGTTACTTCAAAATGAGGCGTGGAGGCTTCACAGGCTGCACAGCCGCTTCCCAGCACTTCGATGGGGGCGTGTGACTTATTGCCCATGTATTTGTCCACCATATCTGTAGCACACACGATGACCGCTGCCGCGCCGTCACACTTTAATTCGATGCCGCTCATCCGCAGGAAATCACCATTTTTGGGATTATAGGGTGAACGCATATACGCCATCACATCGTCGAAACCAGCTTCCTTCGCAATCTCTTCGTAGGTGCGCCGCTCGATAGCCAGTTCATCCTTGGAAGCGTTCTTCCGGTTATTCAGGCTCATATGGATCAAGGTATCATCCATCTGCTCATCGGTGAGGCCGCGGGTCCTCTTATACCATTCAGCGGCATCATCATAGATGAGCTCCTGGCCGGCCATCAGAGACCGGGTATAGTTCCTGTCATACAGCCAGGCGGTGGTCTGCAGGAATTTCTCCATGGTCATCTTTTCCCGCTTATAAGGATGGTTCGGGACCGCCAGGCTGTCGCCGAATTCCACACAGCCGGAAAGCACGCAGTTATACTTGCCCGAAGCCACGGCATTGACCGCCTGTTCCACTGCGTAGTAACCGGTACAGCAAGCTTCCGAATGATGGATGGACGCCTTTCCCTTCATGCCGAACCAATTGGCGATCTGGATGTTAGGCGTCAGGTAGTTGGAGCCGTTTAAGGGCGATGCCTCTCCATGGAAATAGAAATCTATATCCTGTGGATTTACGCCGGCATCCTGCATGGCCTGGAGCGCTGCATAACCGTACAGCTCGCCCTCAGTCAGGCCATTCGTTTCGTCTTTGTCCACGGTGTACATGAAAGGTGTACAGCCCACACCAATAATGGACACACTTCTCATATAGGGATTGATCTTTGTCTGATTCATTTGCCCTCCTCTTTTTTATGTTTATATAGTTATGGTTTATCTTTCCTTAGTTTATCACGAGGCTGTCCGGTTAGCCAAAAGCAGTTTGAAAAACCAGTTTCAGAAAATGAAACCGGCACAGTCTGACCCGTGCCCTTCTGTTTGTTATTCCATGTATTTTTCCCGGTATACCATATCCGTGACGCCCAAAAACAGCTGTATGATAAACATGTCTGTTGCCATATGGATGCCCGGCAGGACAATATTCAGGTCTGCTCCGCCATTTTTTGCTGTCTTTCTGGACTCTGTAATAAGACACACTTTTGCCTTCGATGCGTGGATCTGACGGATCAGTTTTTCCACCGGCAGACCTTCCTCCGCCGCAGGCGCCACCAATATTACCGCATCCTTTTCCGACAATGTCTTTATGTGTTCAAAAATGTCTTTTTCCTGCTGATGCACATCGCAGATCTTTCCGTCCATAAACAGATCTGACTGCAGGAAAAGTTCGATCAGATAGACAGAATACGAATAGATGGCCACTTTTTCCGCATCATGCATCATCTGGATCAGCTCATCTATCTTTTCTTCATCCAATGACTGCTTAAAACTTTCGTACAGTCCCTCCAATGTCTGGAAGAAATATTCACGCATGCTTTTTTCTTCCGGTTTATGCTCCGGAGAGACCAGCCGGTTATGCCTGTCATACTTCTCTACACAGTCTGAGATATCCTTCTGAAAGTAAGCAAAATTCTTATATCCCAGCTTCCGCACCAGGCGGCTGATGCTGGCCGGCGATGTATAGCACAGTTCCGACAGATCATATATGGTCATATCCCCGATCTGCTGTACATGTGATAATATTCTTCTGACAATGGCTGCCTGCATCGTTTCCGGCGCCGTAGAGTTATAGAAACTAAGAAGGCGTTCCATGCCGGTCATTACATACCTCCCAAACACATATAATAAATCCCGGCCGGCATCATACAGCCATTGCCGGGAATCTCCGAACCTTTTCTTTACCTGAATTATAGTAAGAGAAATCAGCTTTGTCAATGCAGATATGTAAGGGATATGGAGTCAGGCTGTAAGACCAATGTTATTCGCGCAAACTCAGCCTTAAATTGATCATTTCGGTTTTAAGGCTGAGTGTCCTTCCTACCAAGCTACTCTTCTGGCTCCTATACTCAGTCCTAAATAAATATTCCGGGTTTAGGGCTGAGTTATCTCCCCGTTTCGTCACTCTTCTTCTGTCTAACCACGGCCCCATATGCATTTATCCTCTTCTGGGGCCGTGGTTTCTCCCCATTCCGTCACTCTTCTTCCATTTAAACACGGCCCCAAATGCAATTTTCCTCTCCTGGGGCCGTGGTTTTTCCCTGTTCCGTCACTTTTCTTCCGTATAACCACGGCCCCAAATGCAATTTTCCTCCCTTGGGGCCGTAGTTTCTCTTGATTATTCCGGTCCTGCATTGATATGGCTGTCTTCGCCGAACCTATTTAGTATCATTTTCTCAAAGTGGCGCATGTCCAGAACATGATCTTCGCTTTCAAATGTACATAAAAACTTCCAGCCTAATAAATACCCGTTTTTCTCATAAGCATCTATCTTTCGAAGGGCATTCCTGCAGTACTCCTGATCCTGCATCAGGCCAAAATGCTCGTATATGACGGTTGTCCTCTCTTTAATATCTAAAAGCAGGAAGTCAGGATGGATGCTGCCGATTCCAGGAAGGATCATTGGGTATTCATAACGATATGGAATGCCCAGAATTGCGAGTTTATCTGCAATTATCTTTTCACTTTTTGACCGCACACGCTCATTTTTCTCTGTATATATTTCAGGAGAATCAGGAAGAAATGGCTTCTGTTTATAAGACTGTTTAAGCCATAACTCAATGTATACTTCATCAGGCAAAACATATGGGTCTACTAATGTTTTCCTCTCCGCTGAAAGGTTTTCATAGATTTCTGCCAAACTGTGATAAATAACAGATACGCTCCGTGATGCTCCATACTTTTCAATCTTTTTTAACTCCCGCAAAAGCTCTGTAGCACAACAGATAAAATCTTTATCATATTGTTTCTGTGCGAGTTCTTTTGCCAGGACGATATTTTTCTTAGACAGATACGTTCTCTTTTTAGTTTTCTCTTCCTGAAAGTAGTATTGAAAATAGCTTCCTCGTTTTTGAATATTCAGTAAGCCCCCGGGCTTCTGTTTATAAGATTGTTGTGCCTGGGCCAGCAGTTGTTCTGTTAATTTGATTTGCTGTTTGATGGGCAGATAAGAATTCATGATTTTCTCCTTTGATTAGTGTAATAGATATGATGATAGTTCACTGTCTGTACTGCATCATCTGCTATTTGTTTAAGGAAACTGCTATAAAGCCATCCTTCTATTATTCCGACTCATTTCACATTCTTCCTTCCCCGGGTATGTCTTTCAAGGCTTGATTCACCTTATAATTACGGAAAAAATCTGCCAAAAGGCACAGAGCTTTATGAAATGCTCCAGATATCAGATGAGGACAATGGTCTGGCACACACGTTTGGTCAAAGTATGAAATCAGCTCATAGGTACGACATAGTCCTGTATTTCATTTGACTGAATACAGACCAGGCAGACACATTAGCAGAAAAACAGATTTTAGTCAGAAAAGAATTCTGAATAAGGGAGAATAAGAATAGATCGGATGAATGGACAAGCTGCAGGAATTCGTGCTCTAAGAAAAGCAGTTTATTCAATAGATGAGAACATACTGACATGTGGACAGTCTGACGCCGAGCTGAATATTTCAGATCTAAACCCGGCGGAAACATTTTTATAAGTGCTCTGACACTTGTATTATAAGTATACTGCAAACCATCAAAAGGTACAGGGCGCCGGACTTCTTTTAAAGTCCGGCGCCTGACTTTTTATGCGGTACGGCCAGCGAAAATACACATGTCTGCAAAAGGTGCATTCGACGTCCAATGGTCACCGAGCGGCATTGCCGCGGCGTGACCGGGGGACGCAAAGACCGGATAAAGGGAACAAGCCCCTCCCTTATCCAATCAAGAATACAATGGTTTTCTTACTTATTCGCCATCTGATAAATGGCGAATACATCGTCTTTAT
>CACZSO010000253.1 GCA_902783795.1 uncultured Eubacteriales bacterium | reverse complement strand
TCTATAACTGAAAGACAGGATTCTTTACACCATTATTATAAAACTTTGCTTTATATTAAGCAAGAAAAGGAAAAGCTGAGAGGATGAAAAAATATAGGCTGATTTCTTATTCTTTTTGGGCATTTTAGATGAAAACGGCATCTTTTTATGGTACAATGTGACAAAGCGTGAAAGGAATAGATGAGAAATGAGTCTGTATGCGATCGGTGACCTTCACCTGCATTTTCAATCGCCCCTGAAAGCGCCGGGACAGTTAAGAGGTGTCTGGAAAGGGCATGAAGAAAAGTTCCTGAAAAACTGCCGGCGGCTGATGTCGCCGGACGATGTGCTGCTCCTGGCCGGGGACCACAGCTGGGGACGCAATCTTTCCGTGTGTGAAGAAGACCTGGCTTACATAGAAGGTCTGCCCGGAAAAAAAGTACTGCTCCGGGGAAATCACGACATGTTCTGGGACGCGAAGAAAACATCGTCCTTAAATGAACAGTTTCAGGACCGGCTGTTTTTCCTGCAGGATAATTATTATCCCTGCGGGGACATTGCCCTGGTGGGAACGAAGGGATACACCTTCGAAGGACCCTATTATCTGGACCGGCGGGGCCGGATCACCGGCTGGGATGAGGAAGCGGAGGCCCATGCGAAGAAGCTGATAGAGCGGGAGAGCATCCGCTTAAAAGCATCCTTTGAAGCCGCAGAAAAAGACGGATACCGAAGGTTTATCATGTTCCTTCACTATCCGCCTACAGATATTTTTAAAGAAAGAAGCGTCTTCACGGACATGGCCGAGGCCTATGGTGTGAAGCAGGTGTTCTATGCCCATTGCCACGGAGAATCCCGTTTTAATGATAGTCTGAGAGGAGAATTCCGCGGGGTGGAATATCAGCTGATCTCCGGAGACTTCCTGAAATGGGTGCCCTTAAAAATCTTATGAAAAATGTTTGGCAGGATCAATGGCCTTTACGATCAGATACCAGAAAACGGCAATGGCGATACCACCCACCACATCGATAAAAAAGTGCTGCTTTGTCAGTACCGTAGAAAAATAGATCAGGATGCTGCCGATGAGGGCGCCCGTCTGGATACTTTTAGGGATAACTTCCTGCTTCCTTAAATAAAGATGACAGAAAGCACTGCTGATACAGTGGAAGGAAGGGAAGAGGTTAAACCCGGTGGGACCGCCGTCTCCGTAATAGGTGACGTGCAGCATCCAGTTAAACAGGCCGGGCTGCTCGGAAAGGGCTATAAGCCCCTCTGCCGTACGGTCGATGGTGGTAGGCAGAAAGAGGAAAAACAGAAACCCGGTAAGATAAGCAAGACCCGAGGCAAAAACAAAATTGATGAAATTTTTCTTCCCTGTACGGGCGATGAAAGCGTAGCCGGCCACCCAGAACACATAGGAAAGCAGATAGATCACGATAAAGGCCGGGATTATGGGGATGCGGTCATCTATGAAAGGGATCTTGCAGGCAAAAGCCCGGGATATGGTGCCAAAGACTTTGCTGAGCCACGTGCCCAGACGATAGATGCCAAAGCTCAGGAAAAACCAGAGGACGCTGGCGATCCAGCCCCATCGGGGAATCATTTTCAGCTGATGTATAAACTGTTTCAATGCTCCTGCCTCTTTGAATTTATTTTTCTTTGAATACCTGGGAATCCCGGATGCCGGAACTTAAGGACACCAGGGGATATTATCGTATTTCAGGCGTTATCTGTCAAGCATAAAAACTATCGGAAGGGAATCCGTTTGACAAAAGCAGGCCACTGGGCTACAATGAGATTACTGGAAACAGAATATAGCAGTAAGGAGAATTATCATGGCAAAATACAAATGTTTAGTCTGCCAGGCAGTCTTCGAAGTCAATGACGGAGAGACGCCGGTATGTCCCAAATGCAAAGCCACTGGCGATAAGCTGGAGCTGATCGAAGAAAAACCGGCAAATCCCTATGCCGGAACACAGACGGAAAAGAACCTGGAAGCCGCTTTCGCCGGCGAATCCCAGGCCAGGAACAAATACACCTACTTTGCATCCGTAGCAAAGAAAGAGGGCTATGAACAGATCTCGGCCTTATTCTTAAAGACGGCAGAGAATGAAAAAGAACACGCAAAGATGTGGTTTAAAGAGCTGAAGGGCATCGGCGATACCGCTGAGAACCTGAAGGCAGCAGCCGAGGGCGAGAACTACGAGTGGACCGATATGTACGAAGGTTTTGCCCAGACAGCAGAAAAAGAAGGCTTCCCGGAGCTTGCGGCTAAATTCCGCGGTGTGGCAGCCATCGAAAAGCATCATGAAGAGCGTTATCGCGCACTGCTTCAGAACGTGGAAATGAAGCAGGTCTTTGAGAAGAGCGAAGTGAAGATCTGGGAGTGCCGGAACTGCGGCCATATCGTCGTAGGAACGAAAGCACCGGAGAAATGCCCGGTCTGCGATCATCCCCAGAGCTACTTTGAAGTATGCGCTGAAAACTATTAAGCGTGTGTTAAAAAGGGCGGGCCGTTGTCTATATGACAGCGGCCCTTCGTCTTTTTCAGGCATTCATTACAGCATAAGCCGGTAGATCTTCGTACAGTCTTCTTCTGTTAAGGTGACAAAGCCGGAAATACTTCCGGGACGTCCGTCACCATAGCAAAGCGCTTTCACCAGAGTAGGAATATCTTCTTCCTTCGCGCCCAGTTCTTCGAAATTCTTTGGCATGCCGATGGAGATGAGGAACTGGCGGAGTTTTTCTATGCCTTGTTTTGCGGTCACTTCCGGATGCGCGAAATCCATCTGGCAGCCCCAGACTCTG
The DNA here is from genome assembly GCA_902783795.1 of uncultured Eubacteriales bacterium. Classification (GTDB taxonomy): domain Bacteria; phylum Bacillota; class Clostridia; order Lachnospirales; family Lachnospiraceae; genus UBA1267. The sequence continues at coordinate 7,128 of CACZSO010000253.1, read as the reverse complement.
ACAGCCACCTGGGCAAACCGCATCACATCGTGATCCAGGACATAAGTGAAAACAGCCGGCATCGTAATTATCAGGATTCTCTATGACCCGGGGACCTTCGTGGACCATGGTCAGCATCAAAGCCTCGATCATGCGGTCTGTCACTTCCACTTCCTTCGTGTTGGTGAGATACCGCTCGTACAGGTGGGCAAGGATGTCCGTAATGCCTGCCGCACTCTGATAGGGCGGCAATGTCTGGGTCAGGGCCGGGTTCAGGATGGAGAAGCGCGGACGGATGGCATCGCCGCTGGCCCTCGTTTGAACATGCCTTCTTCCTTCGTGATGACGCTGTCCGGGCTGCCTTCACTGCCAGCCGCCGCAATGGTCAGGATGGTACCTACGGGCAACGCGGCTTCGATTCGTTTTCCGCATCCTTGCCGAATACGAAACAGGTGGGGGAGTAAAACGTAAAATTATCTATACAAGTCTTCCTTTCTGTATATTGATAAATATCGTGAGAATAACACCAGGACCTGAGTAAGGTCAAGCATACTGCGGGGTTCTCCTGTAAAATGTCAGCCCACTTCCCCGAAGAGAGAGGTGCTGAAGACATCCGATGTTCCTGGCTGATGGCTTGCATTTTTCGTAAGAGTTGTGTATAGTTACACCATGAAAGCCAAGAATTTTATCGTTACCATCATTTTAGTGGTCATCAATCTTATCCTGTATTTTGTCCCGCAGCTTTTTAAGATCCCGGCGCCGCTGAATATCGTGCTGGAACTGGGTGGACTCACGCTGCCCGGCATCGAACAGGGAGAATACTTCCGGCTGCTGACGGCAGCGTTCCTGCATTTTTCTATCCGCCACCTGGTGAATAATATGCTGATCCTGGCATTGATGGGAGAACGGGTGGAAAGTATCATGGGGCATGCGCGGTATACGGTGCTGTGTTTTTTCGGCGCTGTCGTGCCCAATATCATCTCATTCTATTATTATAAGGGAATGGGGCAGGACGTGCTTTCTGCCGGTGCTTCCGGCCTGGTCTTTGCCTTAAACGGCGCCATGGTCGCTGCTGCTGTGAAAAAGATCCCGGGTGCTCTGAATATCGGCCGGCTGATCTTTTATACACTGTTTTCCCTAAATGCCGGCTTTTCTTCTGCCTCCACGAATAACATTGCCCACCTGTCCGGACTGGCGGCGGGTTTTCTGATCGCGTTTATTCTGCTGCCCAACGCGGATGAAGTAAAAGAGCAGGAAAGACGGGAAGCGCCGGGCCGCGGTTTTGAGGGGCCGGACCCCTGGGGAAGGGACTGAGACCCTAAAAAAGCTTGACAATAAGACCGAGTTTTTATATACTTTTTTCCATAGCAATCGCGGCTGCAGGAAGCAGCTGTTTTAGTGCAGAAGCACATAATTATTTTACTTTTTACAATAAGGCGTCATGAAGGGGCATGTCCGGCAGCAGTATGGGCTTGTTTCTTCATGTTTTTTACTGGTCAGGTTAATTTAATTAAGAGACAGTAAAAACGCCGGGGAAAGGAGAAATGAATTATGCATATGGCAGATGCACTGGTATCCCCTATCGTAGCAGGGACTATGTATGCGGCTTCCTTAGGCGCAGCGGGATACTCCATCCACAAAGTAAGACAGGAAGATGATCAGAAAAAGATTCCCTTGATGGGTGTCATGGGCGCATTCGTATTTGCGGCCCAGATGATCAACTTCACTATCCCCGGGACGGGCTCTTCGGGACATTTATGCGGCGGCATGATGCTTTCCGCACTTTTAGGGCCCTGGGCAGGATTCTTGTCGATGATCGGAGTCTTGCTGATCCAGTGTCTGTTCTTCGCTGACGGCGGACTGCTGGCACTGGGCTGTAATATCTGGAATATGGCATTCTACGGCTGCTTTGTAGGAGCATTGCTCATTTGGCGGCCTATCATGAAGAACGGAGCTTCCCGTGTGAAGATCATTTTAGCGTCGGTCATCGGCTGTATCGTGACACTGCAGCTGGGCGCTTTCTCTGTAGTATTAGAGACATTGGCATCCGGTATCACCGAGCTTCCTTTTAAGGTCTTTGTCAGCGCCATGCAGCCCATTCATCTGGCCATCGGCCTGGTAGAGGGCCTGATCACTGCCGCAGTGCTGCTGTTCGTGTATGAAGCACGTCCGGAACTGCTCTGGGGCGTCGATGAGAAGAAGGAGTCAAAATTGTCCTTCGGCGCCACCTTAGGCATCCTGGGCGGTATCGCCGTGGTAGTGGGCGGCGGCCTTTCACTGTTAGCTTCCTCTCTTCCGGACGGCCTGGAATGGGCCATCGGCAGAGTGGCTGGTGTGGAAGAATTGGAATCAGCCGGCACCGGTGTTTATGAAGCAGCAGAAAATGCACAGGGAGCTTTATCCTTCCTGCCGGACTACGCATTTAAGGGATCGGAAAGTGCCCTGGGCACCACGGTTTCCGGCATCGTAGGCGCGGTGATCGTTCTGGGGGTTTTAGTCGGGGCGGCCTTCCTGTTTAGGTTCTTCAGGAATAAACGCGCCGGGAGGACATGACCCGACGGCAGAAAACACCATAAGAAAGAGGATTTATGAATAAGATCGGTCAGGCAATCTCTGAGATACAGAGCCTTGAGAGTCTTTCAAAGCAAGATGTATGGGTGAACCGGATTCACCCGCTTTCAAAGCTCTGCCTGACCGTCTTTTATATTGCCGTTACCGTGTCTTTCCACAAGTATGATCTGTTCGGCCTTTTGGCCATGGCCGTTTACCCGGTGGTGTTTTTTATGATCGCGGACCTGTCTTTTGGTGAGGCATTACGAAGACTCCGGGTGGTGCTGCCCCTGGTCATGATCATGGGAGTGCTGAATCCCTTCTTTGATAAGACCGTCATCGTGACAGTAGGCCGTATGAATGTTACCGGCGGCGTGATCTCCATGATCACCCTCATGATAAAAGCCATCTTTACGGTGCTGGCGGGGTATCTGCTGATCGCCACCACCTCTATTGAGGATATCTGTTATGCCCTTCGCGTGATCCACGTTCCTAAGATCTTCGTCATCGTGGTGCTGCTTATCTACCGTTATGTGACGGTGCTGCTGGCGGAAGCCCGCCGGGTGACTCAGGCGTATTCCCTCCGGGCACCGGGACAGAAAGGCATCCATTATAAGGTCTGGGGTTCTCTGCTGGGCCAGATGCTCCTTCGAAGCATGGACCGGGCCGGCATCATTTATGAAAGCATGCAGCTGCGCGGCTTTACAGGGGATTTCCGATACGGAAAAAGAGAAAAACTCACGGCAAAAGATTTTTTGTGGCCCCTGATCTGGGCCGGTATCATTTTACTTTTCAGGCTGGTTCCTGTGTTTACACTGCTGGGACAGCTTTTTGTATAAAGGTTTTGTATGAGTCATATCCATATAGACGTCAATGATCTGACGTTTTCTTACAATAAAAACAACCAGGTGCTTTCCGGCATAGACTTCCATGTTTCAGAAGATGAATCCGTAGGGATCATCGGGGCAAACGGCGCCGGAAAATCCACCTTTTTAAAGATATTGGTGGGGCTGGAGCTGAATTTCGGAGGCGAGGTCAGGATAGAAGAAATGCCGCTTAATAAACAGCTTTTGCCGAAGATCCGGGAAAAGATAGGCTATGTCTTCCAGGATTCAGACAGCCAGCTGTTTATGACTACAGTGGAGGAGGATGTGGCCTTTGCGCCGCGTAACTACGGCCTCCCTGAGGATGAAGTGGAACGGCGGGTGAGTGCCGCTCTGGAGCAGGTGCGTATCAGCCACCTGAGGAAGAAATCTATCTATCAACTGTCCGGAGGCGAGAAAAAACTTGTAAGCCTGGCGACCATATTGTCCATGACGCCGGACATGATCTTCCTGGATGAACCCTCCGCGGCCCTGGACCCCAGAAACCGCCGGAACCTGATCAAAATATTAAACGGATTTGAACATGTTAAACTGATCACGAGTCATGACCTGGACTTTATCTGGGACACATGCAAACGGACGGTTTTAATGGCGGAAGGACGGCTGATCTACGACGGTCCTACCGACGATATTATGAGAAATGAGTCCTTGCTTCTGGAGAACGGGCTGGAGCTCCCGCTTTCCCTGCAGCAAAGATAAAGGAGAAAAGAATGCGTATTTTAGTCATTGATGCACAGGGCGGCGGTGTAGGCCGTCAACTGGTTCAGCAGATCAAGGCAGACGTCCCCGGGGCTGAAGTATTGGCGGTAGGTACCAACAGCACCGCAGCATCCGCCATGTTAAAGGCAGGCGCGGATACCGCCGCCACCGGAGAAAATGCTGTGATCGTAGGCGCCCGGCGCGCCGATGTGATCGTGGGACCTATCGGGATCGTCATTGCGGATGCCATGAACGGGGAGATCACTCCGAAAATGGCGGAAGCCGTAGGCCAGTCTGAGGCCCGGCGGATACTGATCCCCTTCAATAACTGCTACACCTATGTAGCCGGCGTGGACCGGTCTGGTATGAGCGCATTGATCGCTGACGCCCTGCGGGAACTGAATGAAACGGTAAAAACATTAGAGAAGTAGATTTTCTTTTGTAAGGAGGGTCAGATTATGATTCAGATGCCTTTGGTATTTAGTGATCACATGATGCTGCAGCGGGAAAAGCCGGTGAAGATCTTCGGGACGGCAGATCCCGGGAAACTGATAGCAGCCTGTCTTAAGGACGCGTCCGGAAAGACAGAGGCAGAAGGGGCTGCTCTGGCGGGGCCGGAGGGCGCATTTCTATTAGATCTTCCGCCGCTTAGTGCCGGGACAGGGAAAACATTGACGGTTACGGATAATGAGACCCTGGTCACCATCGCCGATGTGGCGGTGGGTGAAGTGTGGCTGGCCGGCGGGCAGTCCAATATGGAGTACCTGATGGACTCAGATGCAGAGAAATACAAGGAACAGGAACACATCGGAACGCTTTCGGAAGAAGAACGCAGCAGGATACGTTTCTTTGATTATCCTGAGATCTCTTATGAGGGCATGGAAGAGAATGCCGATCTCAGCAATTTCGGCAAATGGCGCTGCCTCTCAGAAAAAGACCTGCTGTATTTTTCGGCTGTGAGTTATTATTTCGAGAATGTCCTCGTTCATGAACTTGACTGTCCTGTAGGTGTGGTGGGCTGCAACTGGGGCGGGACCCGGGCGGCCTGCTGGATGCCGGAAGAGAGCATCAGGGAAGCCGGCGGCGATGTGTGGATCCGGGAATATGAGGAAGGCCTGAAAACCATTCCTGACCTGGAGAAAGCCATTGCCCTGTATAAATCCGGGTCTCAGAATGTGGTGCCGGATCCTGCAGCACCGGCGAACCAGAATCCCTTTTCAGGAGTCTTCTATCCGGGTTTCACCTATCAGCAGCAGAAAAAGTTTATGGCCATGATGCAAGGTGCCGGTGATGATGCTGCTTTTATGACGGCCATTCTGCCCATCCATCCCTGGCGGCCGTCAGGCTTATATGAGATGATGCTTAAAAAAGTCATGCCCTACACCATCCGCGGCTTCATCTATTACCAGGGCTGCAGCGATGATATCCATGCCGATATTTACGCGGAAATGATGAAAGCGCTGATAAAAAGATGGCGCGCTGACTGGGAAGATGGATCATTGCCGTTTATCATGGTGCAGCTGGCGCCATTTGGGGAATGGCTCGACAACCCGGGGATCCGCTATCCTGCGGTCCGCGCGGCTCAGCAGAAGGCGGCCGATGAAACAGAGAACGTCTGGGTAGCGTCCATAGGCGATGCAGGCATGCTCTATGATATCCACCCCAAACATAAGCGGAAACCGGGCGAACGCCTGGGTCTGCTGGCGCTAAGGCATGTCTACGGAAGAGACGTGGAAGCGGATGCGCCTCGGGCGAAGGAAATGACCTTTGACGGGGACACGGCGGTGATCCGTTTTGAAAACGGCAGCGGCCTTCACTTACAGGCTCCGGAAAACGGGGGTTTTACGGAAGAAGAAGCAAAAGCCGTCGGTTTTGAAGATCCGGATCTTCCGGATAGCCTGGATGCCGAAGAGAACCTGAAAGCGCTACTTGCTGTGACCCCAGAGGGCGATGTACAGGCGGAGATCTGTAATGATACTCTCCGGATCAGCATTTTCAAAGACGGGAAAGCCGTAAAGCCGGAGACCGTCTGTTTTGCGGAAAAAGACTATTATGAAGTGAATGTTTATAATGCAGCCGGACTTCCGGTGTTCCCCTTCACTTTAGAAGGATAATGAAGGGCTGCAAATATAAAAAGACCTGTGACGACATATTGTCACAGGTCTTTTTATGTTTGTATACAATAGTTTTTACGTGAAGCTTGAGATCCCGTAGGTGTTTACCATGGCATCCAGTTTGACGCCGGCTTTGCAGAGCGGGCAGTCATGGGAGCTGGTGCTGATGTAATCATCCAGGACATCCCGGGTGGAAAAGATGGTGTGGATGGGGAAGCCTTCGCATTCTTCGATGCATGCAAATAAGGAGCAGATGCCCTCGGTGATGCCGCCGTAATAACGGACTGCTTCGACAGCTGCCTGGACCGTGTAGCCGGTGGTGACGGAGGCCGCCAGGATGATCACGTGCTTGCCTACGATCATGGGGGCTGAGTTCTCACGGAACAGAAGCTGGGAACCGGTGGTATGCTCCGGTGTGGCCACGTAAATAGTCTGGTGCTGGTTCATGGAGCGGATATGCGCGTTAGACAGATCACTGGCCATGCAGGCGCCTACGACTTCCATGCCATCCAGGCACAGAATGGTATCCACCACATTATTCTGTTTAAAATGCCCCGCCAGAGCCTGTGCCGCCGTCCTGGCCTCAGACAGACGATGTTTCGTCATGGTCAGGTCGATGTAGTAGTTGATGTGGCTGTGGCTGGTGGCAAAGTGCCCGCGGGCCACACGAAGCGGCAGGGTGCCGGAACGAACGGGATAAGTGAAAAGCTGAATAGCCATAATAACCTCCGAAAGTATAGGATAAAAAGGTTCCTTTGCTTAAGGTAACTTTTAATATACCAAATATTGAGATAAAGGTCAATGAGAAAATGAATAATGTGGGGACACCTCATCCGCCCCTTCGGGGCACCTTCCCCTCAAGGGGAAGGCGGGATGTGAAAAGGCTTCCCTTTGAGGGGAAG